>CAYXDR010000119.1:0-8425 GCA_964463515.1 uncultured Desulfobacteraceae bacterium
TCGACCCCGATACCGATTCCGACCCCGACGCCGATAAGCCGGGGGACTTTTTACGGTTTCATCACTTTTGATTTTAAGCACGAAAAAGGGCTTACTGCCTGAATGCAGTAAGTTTTTGATTTTATTTTGGTGCGAGAGAGGGGACTCGAACCCCTACCTCTTGCGAGACTGGATCCTAAGTCCAGCGCGTCTGCCAGTTCCGCCACTCTCGCTTATTCTGTTATTTCAAGAATGTAAATCGTATTTTTAACCTTGGAAAAACCCGATTTTTGCGCGGCTTTACCTTTTTCTTTGCCCATTGCGTCTTGAAAATAATCTTCCTGCTTTGCGGCTGCCTGCCTCAAAGCATCCAGGCTCACGATCGGTCAAACACGGTCCTTGTCTTATGCCCTGAAATACTCATTGCAATCGATTCAGGAATCCCGGCCCGGATCATGTTTCTCACAGCCGTCCGGCGTAAATCGTGAAACAACTTATCACCAATACCGTAGGCCTTGCAAGCCTCTTTGCATGTTTCTGGTTCTCGCCACAGGCAGGACGGCTCGGTTGCTTCTCATTTCGGAGTTCCAGCCATTAAGGCTTTCTATTGACAAACTGCTTCCCATACATATAGAATTTTAAGAAACTTTTTTCTTTTTTGGACCAAATTTCTGAGAGGAGATAAACATGTTACGGATTCCGGTTTTGATTTTCAGTTTTTTGTTTTTTGTCTTTAGTTCTCATGTATCGGCAGGCGATATCCCTGATATTACTGGTACATGGACAGGGGACAGTCAAGTCTATTCAACTAATCATAACTACCGCCAAGGCACGGCAACCACTTTGGAGATCAAGAAACAGGAAGGAAACCTTTTTGAAGGAGTTAAAAGCTATTTCAATCCTCTGGACAATAAAACACATTCCGAACATTTTTCGGGGAGCATTACCCCAGATGGCCGCATTTTAATCGCTGAACATGAAGACGGATACAAATTGGGCCAGCTGCAGGAAGATGGATCGCTTATACTGCAATACGCCGAATGCGGAAGCACCAGCGACGAACCCAAGGTGGCTTATTATCACCTTAAAAGAAAAGATTAGTTTTCATATTTCCGGGTGGAAACCTTATACCGCCTCTTGCCGGAAGGACATCCAGATGCAGGAAGATCTCTCCGCGGCCATTATCGACAGCATGAGCGACGGGCTACTGGTAATAAACGCCAGGGGGTTTATTACCCACATAAACGTCGCTGCCCTTGAAAAATTGGGCTTTACCAGGGCGGAAGCCGAATCTCAAAACTACTCCCAGCTTTTCATGGATTATCCTGAAAATGACGCCTTTAACGACATCCTGTTCGATGGGCTGCAGAGGGGGAAGGCGAGGGCATACGGAGAGGTGAGGTTTCGTCGCCGTGACTCCCGCCTGATCGACTTGGCCGTGACCACTTCCTTCTTGATGTCGGGTTCTCACTCGGATCAAAGTATCGTGGTGCTTTTTAAAGACATCACCGAATTGAAGGACCTCGACCGTGCACGCAGACGGGTCCTGTCCCACCTTTCACATGAGTTGAGGACTCCGCTTTCCATAGTCATCGCATCAGTCAAGATTCTCGCCACTCCTGAAAATAGAAAAGCCATAGCCAGAATAGAGAGAAACCTGGACAGGCTCATCCAGCTTCAGATCGATGTGGGGGATATCGTCCGCGGCCAGCCGCTTGAGTCGAGCTGCAGCCTGGCTCCCTGGGTCGAGCAGGCTCTTGACCTGGTGGAAATTGCTGGTGAAGAAAACCCGGATTACAAGGCTGCCTTGGAACTTGTCCACAATAAGATCGAACGTGATTTCACATTCGAAAGATCTGAGATTTTACCCGTTTCGCTGGCTGAAACGATTCGAAACTCCTTACGGGAATTGCCTGAGAATGCAATGCCCCGGCGCCTGCAATACGAAACACTGCTGAAAGCGGATTACAGCCCTGTCGCCAATCCGGCAATACTTGAAAAAATCGTGAAAGGGCTGATCAGAAACGCTGTAGAAAACACCCCGGATGGAGGAACCATAACTGTTGAACTCTCAAGCTTCGACCGGGAAACCCGCCTGGTCGTTTCCGACACCGGCATCGGTATAACCAAGTCCAGCCTCAGCCAAATATTCGGCGGCTTTTACCATGCCGTTGACACCGATATGTATTCCACCAAGGCGCCCTATCAATTCGGCGCGGGGGGAAAGGGCCTTGACCTGATGAGGACAAGGATCTATGGAGAGATGTTTGGTTTCAAGGTGGAATGCAGTAGCAGGCGGTGCAGGTTTATTCCCTCCGAGTCAGACATTTGCCCAGGCGACATTACGCTCTGTCCTCATGTTCAAAGCCCGGAGGAATGTGCAGCCGCCGGAGGCACCCGCTTCAGCTTGATTTTTCCTGTTTCAGCGCGGGTATGGAAATGATTTTTCGAAATATTGATGCAAAGGGGAAACCTTATGGTAAACAGAGATATCGTTGATTATCGCGGGGACTGCTGAAAGGCTTTTCTGGACGTAAGTTTATGTCTTCGGATGATGCCGCCGGGAAATTTTTTCACCTTTCTCGTGGAGTTAGATAAACTGGAACGTATTCACAAGGTGGTCGCTCACAACGAGGGCGAGATAGTGGAAGAAACTCCTGTCGGAAAGGATATCAAGATTTCTGTCCGCAAGGTGAGCGGGCATTGAACAGGCCCGGGGTTTTTCTTGAATGATTTTCATATGAAGAAAGAAATATCTGCCCACTAATCCTGATGCCGACGTTGACCGCCGTCTGATGATGCTGTATGCTTTTGTTTAGATTTCAAAAAGATCGGCGGCCGACAAATGGAAGAGCAGGAATTCAAAAAGAAATACATAAACCTTAGAGTATTGAAAAGCGCCCAGGACTATATGCAGGCCTCAGGTGAAACACCGACTGCTGTGTATCCTATGCGTGTGCCCGAAGATCTTCTATACCAGGTTCTCAAACTCCATGGGCCGGAACATGTGGACAAACTGTTGCATGAAATATTCATGCACGGCCTGAAGGTGTGGAGTGAGGCCGTATATCAAACAGTGTTCGGCTCCGAAGAGAATCTCCAGGAATTCATTGAATTGATGAAGCATCGGGGCGAAGAGGATCAATCCGGTAGCCGATGATCTCTATCTTAAAGCAGTCTCTCCAGCTCCTTCAACATGTTATCTAAACGCTTGGCCGAAACAGGCCTGATGGTCTTGATCTCCTGTGCGAACAAAGAAATCTTGAATTCTTCTATCATCCATCGGAATTTTTCAAGAGCGGTTCGTTTCTCCTCCGAGGAGTCCGCGGAAAGCTGTCCGCACTGGTGCCGAAGGGCATCGATATATTTTTTCACGCGGGCTTTTTTGCCTGTGTCTTTGTTGATATCGTGCGATCCGCGCTCGGCCCTTATCTGCATGGCCTTTAGATATCTGGGCAAGGATTCTATGCGTGCATAATCATACAAAGCGAGGAAATCGTGGGGGACAATATCGTCCAGTTCACGGTAAATTTCCTCCAGCATTTCAAGCACAGCAGGATTGGATTGATTTGATCTACGGATTGAAGCAAGCACATCGACAGTCTGAGAATAGGCGTCCAGTACCTGTTCGGTAGTTTGTAATGCAGCTTTGGCACGGTTCATCAATTCAGAGCGGGCAAGGGCAAGGCCGTTTTTGAAAGCCTCGCATGTGCGGATATTTCCTTTGGCAAAAGGACTTATCAAATAGTCATGAATGCCTCGCTCAAGAGCGGACTTGGGGATTGAAGGGATCGCAATGTCCTTGTTCGCCGAGAATGTTTCAAGGGATTTTCCGATGAATTTCAGGTCCTTTTTCATTACTCGGCGAAACAGGCTTTTCACTCCCTGAGGGTGAATCCGCGCTGCCTCGGTGGGATCAGTAAAAAGCCTAACTGCAGGTCCGTCCTCTTCAGGGACAAGGGCGGGATACGCAAACCCGTATTTTTTGATGGAAACACGTTCAGGAAGATCTCCGAAATCCCATCCTTTGATGCCGGTTCGCTCCCAGTTATTTTTCGCATAGCTCAATTCAGGGGGGTCGTGTGTGTTTGTGGAGGTCATTTCAGATGCCGCCGACAATACGGAGGGATCCCTTCCTGCTGTTATTTCCAGCCCCTTATCGTCTTTTATCGACAGGCGGATTTTGAGATGGTCCGGTATATTCACATCTTGCCATGCCCGGGCCGGAATCTGGACATGGAAAAATTCATGCACCGCCCGGGCAAGGGCTGCGATCAGGCTTTTGTCTTTACGCCTTTCTACGGCCGGGAGAACAGTTTTCACTGTTCGGGATACCGGAACCAGGTCTTTTCGGTACCGCTTGGGAAGGCCCTTTATGAGTGCGGTCACTTTTTCTTCGAGCAACCCAGGTACAACCCAGTCAAGCCGTGATGCTGGGAACCTTCCCGCCATCGCCAAAGGGACGGAGAGAGTGACACCGTCCTGTTCACCGCCCGGAGAAAAGGTATAGGTACACTTAAGCTCCATTCCTTCATGTGAAACGCTGTCTGGAAAACCTGCCAGCTCCTGCCGGTCCGGATATCTAACCAGAAGATCTTGCTCGTTCATTCTTAGGAAGGCGTCTCCATGCCGTTTTTTTATGAGCTTTGCCAGACTTCGCGAATCGCATATACCCGGCAAGCGGCTGTCGTAAAAATTTTCGGCTGCACCTTGTCCTGCAAAAATGTCCCGTCTCCTGAGTTTGTCTTCAAGCGCAAGCATCTGTTGTGCCAACTTAAGGTTATGTTTCAGAAATCCGGGCTGGGGCTTCAACTCTCCTTCAACGAGCGCCTGTATGAAAAGCTTCCGGCATGTCTGTGGATCAATTTTTTGATAGGAAACAGACCGCCCGGAACTGATTATCAGGCCGTAGAGTGACACCTGTTCAACAGCGCGCACCTCTCCCCGATTTTTTTCCCAATGCGGATTCAGATAGGTGCGGCTGCAGAGATTGCCTCCGAGCGCCTCGAGCCATTGCGGATCGATTCGGGCGGCGGTCCTTGCATACAGTCTGGATGTCTTTACTATTTCCGCGGCAACGATCCATTCCGGACAGCGGTTAAACAGCGCGGAACCGGGGAAGAGCATCACTTCGCGGCCCCTCGAGGAAAGATAGCTGTTTTTTCCTTTTTTTTGAGCAATATTTGTGAGATATCCGCTGAGTACCGCCCTGTGAACCGCCGCATACCTGTTTTCGGCTTCGACCGGCTGCCTTGAAGCTATTTTAAGTTTTTGCTCTTCAACGATTGCCGTGATCTGCTTTTGGATGTCCTGCCATTCGCAAACGCGCGGGTAGGAAAGATAGTTTTCCCGGCAGAATGCACGAAGCCGGTTTTTACCGTGAACTCGAATGATCCTGCTGCAGGCGCGGAAAATATTAAAAAGGGTCAGGAAATCAGATTCCGGATGAACAAAGGCCGAATGCCGCCTGTCGGCCTCGGAGGTTTTTCTTGTCGGGCGCTCCCTGGGGTCCTGAATGCTCAATGCAGCGGCTATAACCGCTATCTCGGCCATGCAGCCCTCTTCGCAGGCCTCCAGGATCATTCTGGATATCCTGGGGTCTAGAGGCATGCGCGCCATCACCCTACCACGGTCGGTGAGGAACAGGCGTCCTTCGGCGCCTGAAACCGCCCCAAGTTCACCAAGCAGCTTGAAGCCGTCCGATACACTCCTCTTTGTCGGTGGATCGATGAAAGGAAAATTCCCAACGTCGCCAAGCTTGAGAGAAAGCATCTTCAGGATGACCTCAGCCAGGTTCGCACGCTGTATTTCGGGCGGAGTGAACCGCGGGCGCGATTCGTAGTCTTCTTCGCTGTAGAGCCGTATACATACCCCGCCGCGAACCCGACCACATCGCCCTTTGCGCTGGTCCGCCGAGCCGCGGGAAATGGGGACCACCGGCATGATCGTTGTCCGGGTGCGCGGAACATAGCGAGGGATTCTTGCCAGGCCGGTGTCTACAACATAGCTTATTCCAGGGATCGTGAGGGAGGTTTCAGCGACATTGGTTGAAACGATCACTTTCCGTTTCCGGCCCGAGGCGAAAACCTTCTTCTGGTCAGCTGCAGAGAGCCTCGCAAAAAGCGGCAGAACCAGATCGGTTTCCCTCCTTATCCCGTCGATCCTCTCGCATGTTTCCATGATGTCGGCCTCGGTGGGCATGAAGACAAGGATGTCTCCGCTGCGTGTTTCATCGAGGAGTTCGGTGACCGCATCAAGGGCATCGTCGACAAATGTCCAGTCCTGTTGTTCGCCTGCATCCCGGTCTGGCGGCCTATAACGGATTTCGACAGGAAACATGCGGCCTTCTACTTCGATAACCGGTGCATCTCTGAAGGCAGCTGAAAATTTTTCAGTATCCATCGTAGCAGAAGTGATTATTATCTTTAAATCCGGCCTACGGCCTGCAAGCCGCCGCAGCATTCCCAGCAAAAAATCTATATTGAGACTTCTCTCATGGGCTTCATCTACTATCAATGTGTCGTATTCAGAAAGCATCCGGTCTCTTTGGGCTTCCGCAAGCAGTATTCCATCTGTCATTACCTTGATATAGCCTTGGGGATGGGTTCGATCAGTGAAACGTATGCGGTAGCCCACCGAACCGCCTGTTTTTTCACCAAGTTCTTCTGCTATGCGGTTGCAAACCGCCGCTGCGGCGATGCGCCGGGGTTGCGTGCATCCAATTTTTCCGTCAATACCCCGATTTGCCGCCATGCACATTTTGGGAAGCTGGGTGCTTTTACCGCAGCCGGTTTCACCGGATACAATAAGCACCTGGTGGCTGTGAAGCGCACTTATGATTTCATTTTTTTTGTCAGTTATGGGAAGATTTTCAGGAAAGGCGACAGGGGGCTTTAACCTCCGCCTGTTTTTTTTACGTTCAATGGAGGCGTGAAGCCGGGCTTCGATTTTATCAAGCTCTTTTAATGTGTTTTCGGGGGTGCAGCCTCCGCTGGTATGCCGCGGGAGACGTTTAATTCTCCTTCCACATGCAAGCCTGTCCGTGCACATGGCCCGGTAGAGAATTTTCTGTAGGCGCGAAATGCGTCGCTCGATTTGGGTTTCGGATCTGGGTGTCATTAAAACAAGCTTGAATTTCCATTGTTTTAAAAAATAAAAGGATAACACGTCGAGAAAGGATGCTCAAGGGGGTGGGCATTCAAAAATTTGGACAGAATGGACAGGATGAACGGGATGATAAAAAAATGATCCCGAAAATCCTGTGAATCCTGTCCAAAAAAGATTTCGTTATTTCACGATGCCATCACTGTTGATTATTTTCTTACGAGACGCAGCTTGCGCTCCTTTTCCATCTGGCCGTCATCGATTACGGCCATGGCGGCCTCCAAACCTCCGGAGAGGTCCGTGTTGAAGCCCTGAACCGCGAGGGCACGGCTGAGCGCGGAAATGAAGAAGATCACGTTTTGTGCGGAGGAGGAATACCCCATGAGGCCCACCCGCCAGATCTTTCCCTTGAGAGCGCCGAGGCCGCCGCCGATCTCCAGGTTGTAGCGATCCAGGAGATATCCCCTGAGCTTGGCGTCGTCTATGCCCTCAGGGATCAAGACGGTGTTCAGGGTTGGCAGCCGGAAAGGTTCTTCCACCAGCATCTTGAGTCCGAGGCCTTCGATTCCTGCCACCAAGGCCTGATGGTTTTTAATGTGCCGTGCGAACCTGGCGTCCAGCCCTTCCTCGTGGATGAGCAGCAGGGCTTCTAGCAGCGCGTAGTTCAAGGTGCTGGAACTGGTGTGGTGGTAGACTTTTTCGCTTCCCCAATAACGTGACAGCAGGTCGATGTCCAGGTACCAGTTACTGACCGGCGTCTTTCGCGCCCGTACGGAATCCATGGCCCGGCTGCTGAAAGTGACAGGGGATAAACCTGGAGGCGAGCCCACGCATTTCTGGGAACATCCATAGGCAATGTCCACACCAAGTTTATCAAGATCAAGCTTGATGCCCCCCAGGGATGTGACCACGTCGAGTAAAATCATAGCGCCGAAGCGACGAGCTATGGCCGCAATTTCCTCCATAGGCTGGAGCACGCCTGTAGAAGTTTCGGCGTGAACAAGGGCGACGACTTTTGCAGGGTGTTTCTTAAGGTTTTCTTTGACGACCTGCGGGTCAACGGGTTTCCCCCACTCGGCTTCTATCACCGACACCTCAGCCTGCTGGCGTTCGGCCATCTGTCGCAGCCTGTCGCCGAAATAGCCGCACACACAAACCAGCACAGGATCCCCTGGTTCAATGATGTTCGAGATGCAGGCCTCCATGCCGGAGGTCCCGGTTCCCGGCATTGCATTGGTCACTTCATTCGATGTTCCGAAAACCCCTTTCAACAACTCGCCTATACGCTCGACAACCTCCAGGTAAACAGGGTCCATATGCCCGATGACAGGGGATGCGAGAG
>CAYXDR010000120.1:0-8390 GCA_964463515.1 uncultured Desulfobacteraceae bacterium
GGATGTCGCCCGCGGCGTAGGTGGAAAAAACCGAGCTGAAATTAGTGGCCGAGTCGAATGCGCTGATGTCCGCAGCATCACCCGCTTGTCCCAGCACTTGGGCCACTGCATCACCGGCGGCGTCGAGCATTTTGGTTCCGTTGAAATCGGTGGCGTTTGCAATCCTGTTGATTTCATCGCGCATGGCTGCGAACTCATCGTTCATGATCGCCCGCTGTTCGGTGCTGTAAGTGCCGGTTGAAGCCTGCTCCGCCAGCTCCTTCATGCGGATCAACTTTTCGTCGATTACCCCGGCGGCCCCGTCCATGGTCTGGAGCATGGAAATTCCGTCGTTTGCATTACGGATGCCCTGGTTCAAGACTGCTACATCCGACCTCAAAAGCTCGCGTACAGCGAGACCGGCCGCATCGTCGGCGGCCCCGTTTATGCGGAGCCCCGAAGACAGCTGGTTGATGGATTTTGACAGCATGTTGTAGCTGCGTGACAGGTTGTTTGCAGCCATGGTAGCCATCAAGTTGTTGTTGATCGATAGTGCCATGATATTCTCCTCCTTTTCCCTTGTTAGGTTTTCCTCTTTGAATTTTTTACTGCAAGGGCTTCGCATCATGATTGCCTTGCGTTGCCGTACAATGCCCATCCGCCTTTGATCCTGTTATCGCCAAAGAGGCGGTGGAACTTTAGAAAAATTTTTTCCGCTTGTTTATCCGGTGAAAACAGACGGCTCCGGATGACAGAAAAAAGACCTTTGCGACTTCATCCGTATTGACGAATACAGCCTGTGGACGGTATAGAGGAACAATTATTGCACTTGTTGCAGGCTATAGCTGTGATGGCCCTCACGCGGTCATATAAAGGAAGGCGCGATGAAAGAGTGTGATGTAAGGGACTGCAAACCTGGAATGGTTCTGACCGAGCCGGTTTTTACCGGCCAGGGGGTGCTGCTTTTGGGTAAAGGAGTCGAACTCACGGACAAGAATATCTGGGTGTTGAAATCGTGGGGAATAAAGACCCTTTCTGTGGAGTCGGACTCGGCGTCGGATTTTGATGAAGCGGAAATGGAGGAGTTTTCTGATTCCATCGAAGAAGAATTACGTAAAAAATTCGGTGAAACCGCCGAGGATGAAATTATGATGGAGTTAATGAGTTTTGCCGGCCGGGTGATCGAGGCCAGGCGCAGGAGAAGAGCGGCTGCCGATGGCTGAGGTGAATATAAATAAAGTGCTCGACCGGGTGGACGACCTTCCAACCCTGCCCCGCACCGTACTCAAGATCATGGAACTCGTGAACGATCCAGGCGCTTCGGCCAAGGACCTGGCAGGAGTGGTGAGAGACGACCAGGTTTTGACCGCGAGATTACTCCGGCTGGTTAATTCCTCATTCTACGGTTTTCCACAGAGGATTTCCACTGTCACCGGCGCCATCGTTCTTTTGGGCTTCGATGCAATACGCAGCCTGCTGTTGACTACTTCGGTCGTGGAGATTTTTTCACGCGGCACAAGGTCCAACAGGATGCAGGCGGAAAAACTTTGGGATCATTCCCTTGGATGCGCCGTGGGGGCCAAGACGATAGGGGAGAAGACGGGCTACGACAAGGTCGAGGAGCTGTTCGTTGCCGGCCTGCTTCATGATATAGGGAAAATCGTTGAAATGACATATCTCGAATCCAAGTATATGGAGATATGTTCCCTGGTTCAAAGTGAGGACCTGCTGATCCAGGAGGCTGAACAGGCGGTGCTCGGTTTTACCCATGCTGAAGTGGGAAAACTCCTTGCCGAGAAATGGAACCTGCCGGCCAAGCTGATCTCGGTTGTAGCCTGCCACCATGATCCTTCCACTGCAGGACGGTTCACCAGGGAGGCGGCAGTGGTCCACGTGGCCGACATTTTCACCCGTGCCATCGATATCGGCTGGGGAGGGGACCGGAAGATGCCGTCCCTCGACCGGGCCGCGTGGGATTTTACCGGCCTGGAGATAGAGCAGGCAGGCCTCGTTTTAAGGGAAATGGACGCGGAATACGAAGACGTGAAATCTTTTCTGAATGAACCTGCCGGAAAGGTTTGAGTGTCGGTGATCGATGAATGAACCCGCATATACACCCTCAGACTTGAGGAGCGATGCGTTTCACCGAAAGTACCAGGCGGTCCTGGATTTCGTCGAGAGGCTGGAGCATTTCGCCCAATTCCAGGAGCGGCTGGATGTCACCTCCACGTTGGACCAGATCTGGAGCAGGTTTCTGCAGGAACTCGGCAAGGTGATGGCTGTTGAGAACTGTGCGCTTTACCTTGTGGATGCGGATACCCACGAATTTCTCATCAAGGACGCAAGCCCCGAAAAGGGCCGGGATATCTGCGAACAGGAGACTGCGAGGCAGATCGAAACAGGCATGTTCGCATGGGTGATCAACCGCCGGAAGCCTTCGATTCTCCCTTCCCTTGCAGCAGGCGGAGGGAGGACTGTGGTGATGCTTCCCCTTGCCACCTACAAGCAGATCTTGGGGGTGGTGATAGGTATCATGCCCCTGGCCGAGACTTCGGTGACGCATGAAAGCCTCAAATTGCTCGAAATGCTCGGAAGGCAGTGTTCTCTTGTAATTGAAAATGCAACCCTCTATGATAATTTGAGAAAAGAACACGATTCCCTGCTGGAAGCCCAGCGCAGAATCGTCCGAGCCGAGAAAATGGCCTCCGTGGCTAAACTCGCTGCAGGGGCATCCCATGAAATAATGAATCCGCTTAACATAATATCCGGGCATATTCAGCTTCTTCAAATGGATAAGTCCATCCCGGCCGGAATCGCGGATCAACTGGATATAATGAGGCAGCAGGCGAGAAGGATAGCCGGGATTGTCCGGAGCATGGGTTTGTTTTCACGTCCGTCGGCGCCGGAAACCGGTCGTGTGGACATGCGGGATACGGTAGAAAAGGCAGTGTCTCTTTTCTCTGCCAGGCTTGCATCCATGGGTGTGTCTGTGATAAAGGATTTCTGCGATAATCCCGCGGAGGTATGCGGTGATGGGAAGGCCCTGCAGGAACTGATAATGCACCTGATTTCCAATGCCGGCAGCGCGATGGAGCCGGGCGGCGGTGTCCTTGGTTTATCGGTGGGGCCGGTCGATGGAAACGTTGCGGGTGGGAGTGAATGGATTAAGGTTGTCTGTACCGATACCGGGCGGGGTATCCCCCAGGAGAACCTGGAAAGAATTTTCGACCCGTTTTTTACCACCAGCGACACCGGCAACGGTCCCGGCCTTGGGCTTACCCTGTGCCACCGGATAGTCGAAGATCACGGAGGGACTATCCATGTAAACAATAGGAACGCGGGGGGCTCCGAGTTTATTGTGCAGCTTCCGGCCGCGGAAAGTTGCTAAAGTTTTTTCCGCCTGCGCCGAAATATAATAAGCAGGGGAAAAACCGGTTGACGTGGCGGTTTTTTTACGAGGCCATCAACTTTGATGGCCTCGTAAAAAGTCAAAATCCGGCCTATATCGTCACCCCGGCGTAGGCCGGGGTCCAGTCATTCCAATGACTTGTGGATTCCGGCCTACGCCGGAATGACGGCTTGGGGACTTTTTACGGTTTCATCAACTTTAACTGAACAGACAGGGAATTGATATGGCTGATATAAATTCACTCGACCTGGCGACGATGATAAAAACCGCGGCTGAAGAGGTTTTTGAAACAATGCTATCAATGTCGGTTGCCGTAGAAAACGGCATCGAGAAAGTCAATGTCGATGGGCATAGGTATGTCGGCACTGTGAGTGTGGCCGGAAGTGTTCAGGGTAATTTGAACCTTCATGTGGGGCTGGAATTTGCTAAAATGATCACAGCCGAAATGCTCGGCTCTGAACCCGATGAAGTCGAGACCGACGAGGTGGAGGACGTCATCGGTGAACTTAGTAATATGATCGGCGGAAATGTTAAGTCCCGTCTCTGCGATGAAAGTTTTACATGCCAGCTGTCAATTCCGTCCATCACCAGTGGAAGCGATTTCAAAGTCGAATCGGTCGGATGGATGCGGCATGAGGTCCTGGCTGTTTCATTTTCGGTGCACAGAGCATTCGTCGAAATGTTCGTGAAATCCGAGAACTGAAAGTTACTAACCGGAGGAGAAGGATATGGCCTTGAAGATTCTCACCGTTGATGACAGTAAGACGATCAGGATGATCGTGAAAAAAGCTTTTAAACCCTTCGACTGCCAGCTTTTTGAAGCGGAAAACGGTGTTGAAGGGCTTGCGCTCGCCGCCAAGGAGAAGCCGGATCTCATCGTCCTGGATATCACGATGCCCGTTATGAACGGAATAGAGATGCTGGGAAAGCTTAAAAGTGAAGAGGAGCTGAAAGACATCCCGGTTATCATGCTTACCGCGGAGTCCGGAAAGGACAATGTGCTGGAGATAGTAAAGATGGGGGTAAAGGACTACATCGTAAAGCCCTTCAAGGGAGAACAGCTCATCGAGAGGGCGTCGGGGATCGTAAATCTTCAGCAGAAAGGCGGAGAAGCCCAGGACGACGACAAGGTCGGCCGTATGTTCGCGGTGGATGGGGACGTGCAGAAGCTGAGCGTCCCGGATAAAGTAAGCAGGTCTGTAATCGTTGAAATTGACGGGTACCTGCAGAAACGTTTAAAAGAGATGCAGGATGTGGGTATCAATAAATTTATTTTGGATTTATCTAAAGTTTCAGAGATAAATGTTTCGTTGATTAAATTGATTATTTCCATCATTCAGAAATGTAATAACAACACCATCCCCATACGCCTGGTCGGGGCTCCTGCTCTTGCAAATGAGCTTAAGCAGCTTCAGGAAACGGGGGATTTAACTATTTATTCTACAACAGAAGAAGCCAAGGCCTCCTTTTGATTCTGTTTCCTGCCGGGGATATGGAAATTGTGTACGGGTGATGCCGGTGACCGAGGATATACAACGGCAACAATCTGTTGAACCCGCTGCGGGAGATACCCGAATCCTGGTCGTGGACGATGATGCCGGAATTCTGTCCATGCTGGAGGATTTTCTTTCCATGAAGGGCTTTTCGGTAACAGCCCTCGACAGCGGGCGCGCCGCCCTTGAAACGATCGAAAGGCAGTATTTCGATATTGTCCTGGCCGATTTGAGAATGCCCGATGCCAGCGGCATGGATGTTCTCATCCAGGCCAAGAAATTGCATCCGGATACCGAAGTGATAATCGTGACGGGCTTCGCGTCGGTGGAATCCGCCATAGAGGCATTGAAGCTCGGCGGATATGATTATCTGCAGAAGCCGGTGAAGCTCGAAAGACTCAGCATCCTGATAGACCGAATTCTGGACAAGAAAAGGCTGGCTTCGGAAAACGTCCTGCTCAGGGCACGACTGAAAGAAAGGCACCGCTACGACGGCATGGTGGGATCGAGCGTTGCCATGCAGGAAATCTACGATGTTGTCGACCGAATCAGCAATGCCAGCCCGACGGTGTTCATCCAGGGCGAAAGCGGTACAGGCAAGGAGATCCTGGCCCGGGTGATTCACCGAAACAGCGATTTGGGGGACCGCCCCTTCATACCGGTCAACTGCGGTGCCATAGCCGAGGGTTTGCTTGAAAGCGAACTGTTCGGTCATCTGAGAGGGGCGTTCACTGGTGCGGTCAAGGATAAAATCGGCCTGTTCGAAGCAGCCGACGGCGGGACCATATTCCTCGATGAAATAGCTGAGATGTCTTCGGCTGTCCAGGTCAAGCTTTTGAGGGTGCTCCAGGAGCGGACCGTGCGGCCAGTGGGTGGCACTGCGGAAACAGAAGTCAGTGTCCGGGTTATAGCGGCCACAAACCGTGACGTCGACGCAGCTGTTAAAGAGGGTGCTCTCAGGGAGGATCTATTCTACAGGCTGAATGTTGTTGCCATAACCCTTCCGCCCCTCCGGGCCCGGAGAGAGGATATCCCCCTGCTGGCGAATCATTTTGTTTCCAAGTTCAACGCCATAAGCGGACGGAAGATAATTGGGATAGAACCGGAGGCCATGGAACTGCTGCTTGGCTACCATTGGCCGGGAAATGTCCGGCAGCTTGAAAATGCCGTGGAAAGGGCTTTTGCGCTTGGTACCGGGGATGTTATCGGTGTAAGCGATCTGCCGCAGGAAATGAAAGGTTCGACTCCTGTTTCTTCGAAGAAATCCAGGGAATTCAATCTCTTGGAAAATGAAAAGGTATTGATAACCGGCGCTCTCTCCCGAACGCTGGGAAACAAGGCCGATGCCGCACGTATGCTCGGAATCAACCTGTCGACTCTTTACAGGAAAATGAAAAAATATCGTTTATGAGAGCTTTTGAATTTTTACACGGTCGATCTGGGGTTTTATCGCCCGGAATACTTAGCGGAGACGGGGGGGCGATGCGGGAGATTCATCGGGGGAGGTTGTGCGGCAAGGCGGAGTCATTTGTCGCAATATCCACTAATTTTTCGTCGTTGTTATCGTTGTCGTAATCGGTAAACGCCGGCGATTTTTCCTCGTCGATTACGACAACGACAACCGTTCGGCTCTGCCTCACTGACAACGATCCGGAAGTGCCCAATGGTATTAGGCCAGCGTAAACAGCACCGCAATAAAAACAGCCGACCCCGACGTCGACGCCGATTGGAAGCCGCCTGCCAAGCGGCCTTTCTTTGCAAAATGCGAAAGCTGGTTGGCAAAATGCACTGAATGCGCTTTTTCAGTGAAGACAGCCAGTTGAAACAGGCCGCGCCTCTTTTTATCCCCGATATTTCATTAAATCAAAAGGTTAGGCAATCAAGGCCGTTGGATCCTTTTATCCGCCGAAGGCATTGTTTTCTAACACGGTGCAATTACAAGAATATCCACAGACACGGATCAGGCTTTTCACTCAGGGGTTGTTCGGGCCAAATCCTGCCTGTTTTGCAAAATAGGATAAATGGGGTTGTGTCTGCCTGATGGAACCTCCCCTGCAGGCCGAAGTTTTAAATGCGTTATTTCTTTATAGCTTTGTAATATCAAGCTTTTATATGATGTCCGTGCTCCCCGGCGGATGGATGATGGCATATGCATTGCAGAAAATCGAGCTGTGCAACGGCACTTTGTGCCGGATGCTGCGTCGGTTTTGTTGGACAGTTGAGGGGAGGGGACAGTGGCTGTTCGGTCTGTCGAAAATTTGAAGCAAGATGATTCATGCTGCCGTGGGGATGAATATTCACAACACGACTACTGGTCGTCGATGCTGCCGGGTTTTGAAAATATCGTCGCCCGCAGCCCAAAGATGCTTGATCTTTTCGATATGATCGAAAAGGTCGCCGACAGCGACAGCACGATTATCGTCTACGGTGAAAGCGGGACAGGGAAGGAATTGGTGGCCAAGGCCATCCACAACCGTTCCGACCGAAGCAATTCCCCTTTTGTTGCCATTAACTGCGGGGCGATTCCTGAACATCTTCTTGAAAGCGAACTCTTCGGCCATGAAAGGGGGGCTTTCACCGGGGCCACCGCCCGCCGGGCGGGAAAATTCGAACAGGCCGACGGTGGAACTATTTTCCTGGACGAAATCGGAGACATGAGCCCCGAGCTGCAAGTCAAGATCTTGAGGGTTCTTGAACAACGGGAGTTCGACAGGGTGGGCGGAGGAAACACCGTAAAAGTGGATGTAAGGGTGGTCGCGGCAACCCACAGAAACCTGGAAGAAAGAATCCAGGCCGGCCTTTTCCGGGAGGATCTTTATTATCGCCTTCATGTGATTCCGCTTTTTCTCCCGCCCCTGAGAGAAAGAAAAAGTGACATAGGCCTTTTGTTTGATTATTTCAGAAAAAAATTAAACAAGGAAAAGCGCAGGAACGTTACGGGAATCGAACCCGAAGCACTTGACAGGCTTGAAGATTATCAGTGGCCGGGCAATGTACGGGAATTCAAAAATGTCATGGAACGTCTGGTTGTACTAAAAGGCAGCGGCAAAATCATTGTTTCCGACCTGCCCGAAAATTTTTGCGGCCGCAGGTCCGCGGCCCAGGGCCCTGACATCGAATTATCCGAAGACGGGATATGCCTCAATACCGCTGTGAGCGAATTCGAAAAAGCCCTCATCGTTCAATCCCTCGAAAAGAGCAGCTGGGTAAAAAACAAGGCTGCAAAACTCCTTCATCTGAACAGGACCACCCTGGTGGAAAAAATCAAACGCTACAAACTCACCCCTGAAGTTTTCGATTCCGAACCCGTCAAAGAAGTGACGGGTGCGGTTCATTTTTGACGTCATATCGGCTGTAATTTTCCCCCCTGTTTTTCAGCACGCCTTTTTGGAATATGTTTTTCCCTGTTCCTAAACATTGATGGCCTCGTAAAAAGGCAAAATAACCATGTCCCTCGGGGTCGGGGTCGCTATCGGGATCGGTATCGGACGTTGATCGGCAGCCTTTTC
>CAYXDR010000121.1:0-5459 GCA_964463515.1 uncultured Desulfobacteraceae bacterium
GAGATAACCTCGTAGTCCCTCAATGAACCTCCGGGTTGAACAATCGCCCTTATACCTTGGCGAATTCCAACATCGACCCCGTCCCTGAAGGGGAAAAACGCATCCGACACCATGGTGGCGCCTGTAAGCCCCCCCCTGGCTTCTTCCGTGAGGCGGCCGATTTCCTCCAACAGCTCTCTGTCCTTTTCCCGCCGTTCAACGGCTAGTTCAAGATCTTTATACGGGATTCCGTGCATTTTGAAACAAAGCGTATCTGCATATTTGGTTTTTGCCTTGAAAACGGCGATTTCCGCCACTCCCACACGATCCTGTTCGCCTGTGCCGATGCCCACGGTAACGCCGTTTTTGACATATATCACTGAGTTGGAGGTGATTCCCTGCTCAACCTGCCATCCGAAGAGCATGTCTTCGATTTCGTCCGCCTCCGGTTTACGTTCTATGGAGAAAGTTTTGCCTTCGTGTACGGCTTCGGCGGGCATGAAATCGGCGCCCGATTTAATTCGATTCCTCGGAGACTGCTGCACGATGATGCCCCCGTCGATAAGGCTTTTGAAATCGACAAATCGAAAATCAGCGTATTCTTGGAGGCGGTCCATCCTGCCGACTTTTATAATCCTCAAATTAGCTCTGCGTCCGAGGATGTCTACAGTGCCTTCCTCAAATTCAGGGGCGGCCACTACTTCCAGATAGTTCCCCGCGACCATTTCCGCAGCAGTTTTGTCGACGGGCCTGTTAAACAGCGCACATCCTCCGAAAGCGGCAATTCGGTCGGCCATGTTGGCTCTGTCATAAGCCTCGGCCACGGATCGTCCATAGGCGACGCCGCAGGGGTTGTTGTGCTTGACTATGACCACACACGGGCGGGTAGTCAAATATTTCATGATATTCAGGGCATTGTCCACATCAGTCAGATTGGTTTTACCAGGGTGTTTTCCGCTCTTGATCATATCGGATTCAGAAACCGCGGATACCAGACCGCGGCCCGGCTCTATGAAAGAGCACTCTCCGAGGACGAGATTGCCGTTGACCAGTTCATACAGCGCAGCTTCCTGCCCGGGATTTTCTCCGTAGCGGAGGCCTTTTTCTATCAGTTCGCCTTTATCCCCAGGTATCTTCCATGTCCTTTTTTGGTATAAAAGCTCCGTGGATCCGAAGGAAATTTTCATTGTTGAAGGGAAATGGTCATCCATTACCGTACGATACATCTTTTTTAATTCGCCGCTCATGTAATCCTCCCCGGCGCGTGAGGGTCTGGAAAAAACTCGAAACCTGCCGCGCCTTAAATATTTTGCCGTTCAACATATGCATAAGCATTGTGATTGTGGATGGATTCGAAATTTTCACATTCCACCGCAAACCAGGTGATATTAGGATCGCTGCTGAGTTTCACGGACACATCTCTTACGACGTCCTCGACAAAGCGAGGGTTGAGATAAGCCTTTTCGGTCACGAATTTTTCATCCTCCCTCTTGAGGACGGAAAAGACATCGCAGGATGCCGAGGATTCCACGATGCCTATAAGATCCTCGATCCATACGAACTTTTTGAAACGTACCTGCAGCCGCACCTCTCCGCGCTGGTTATGTGCGCCGAACTCGCTGATCTCCTTTGAGCAGGGACACAGTGTGCAGACGGGCACCCTTATCACCAGAACGAGGTCTGTGCTCGTGGTCAATGCACCTCTCATGGTGCAAAAATATTCCATCAGACCTTCGAGGCCGGTTACCGGTGCACATTTTTTGATGAAATATGGAAATGTCACTTCAATGTGAGCGCTTTCGGCAGCCAGCCTTTCCTTCATGTCTTCGAGAATTCGCGAAAGATTACGGAGAGAAATTCTCCGGCTGTATTCATTCAGGATCTCTACAAAGCGGCTCATGTGTGTCCCTTTGTAGTACCGGGGCAGACTCACGTACATATTGATCTCCGCGACGGTCTGCTGCTCGCCCATGTCTTTATCCAGAACTGTGATCGGATACCTTACGCCTTTGACCCCCACCTGATCTATATCGATATTCCTGTTGTCCTTGTGGTTCTGAATGTCTTCCATCTATTCTCCTGGTTTTATCAAATCGAGGCTGCAATCGAAGCGGCCCAATCCATAACGCGGTAAACCTGGGCTTTGTAAGATTCGTCGTTGTTCAAAGCCAGAAAATCACCTTGAGCGGAACGTATTTTGTCGAACAGGGACCGGTCGGAAGGATCTTCAAACCGCCCAAGGCCCCGGGCCGATACCTGGAGGAGCTGAAGAAACATTTTGAGACGGTCGCGGCTTTTATCCTCGAGATAGATGCCTGAGCCCGGATTTCCGTATTCGAGGACTGCTCCGTGGACCACCCTGTGGGCGGTCTTGCCGCCTGCGAGCGACAAGAAAATGTATACTTCTCTTTCCAGCGTTCCGAGATAGCGGTACGGCATCGTACCTTCCGGAGGTTTCGCGGCTGCTGATTCCTTGAAAGCCCGGTGAACCGACCTCATTTTTCTGAAAATTATTTCAGGATCTGCATCCATCACGGTGGCGGCTTCAGTTGTAACTTCGGAATCGAGCCCGTCACGGACCGACAGTACTTCCTCCGGGGTTAACTCTATGTCGTTTCGGAGTTCCTTGTTATATTTGCGTAAAAGGACATTTGCAAGGATTAAAGCGTTGCGGTCGGAGAACGAGACCGAATCCGCGGCTTTGCAGAAATCCTTCAGGAGCAGTTGCACTGCCCTGCCTTTCTGCTTCATTTCTGAAATCAGCTTCTGCATCGAATTGAGAAAGGCCACCCGGTCTTCACGGTCGGAGATTTCCTTGAGGTAATACCATAAAAATTCAAATACGCGTTTTTCATACTGTGCGAAGTAGGGTATGTTTTTTTCAAACGCCCCCCGCAAAAAACGGCCCCTGCGGTCGAAACAACTTTTGAGAAGCTCTATGAGCCTCCGTGCGTCTTTCTCGGAGATACCGAAATCCTTTGCAATCGTTTCATAATCCTGGTCGTCGAAATTGATTCCTTCAGAGGCGACCTGTTTGATCTTTTTTTTGGTTCCGGCTCTGCGTTTGAAAAAACTCAGCATTTCAAGGATTTTTTCGTGGAGGCCTGCCTTTATGGAATCTCCTCTGCTTTCGGCGGGAAGAGATTCGTATACTTCGTCCTGTACCTGCTCGAGGCCGGCGCGGACATTGGTCAGGACTTCGTTGGTGATTATCCTGTTTGTCTCCCCGCTTCGAAGACCGGACAAAAAATCGCTGACCCTGCTGAGCCGGGCTTCCAGCGCATCGGCCCGGATGTCCGGGAAGTCACCTCCGTATATGCCGGCAATGAGCTGAGCGGCTTTAGGCTGGTCCCCGCCGAGCTTTCGGTAAAGCTCCCTGCCCACCAGTGCGCGCTCCTTGCTTACGAGATCCTCCCCGGTGCGGGCGAGCAACCATTTAACATTGTTTATTTCAACCGGAGGCCTCTTGAGTTTTTCCTTAAGGTCCTTGAAAGCGAAAACCGCATCGTAAACACTCGAAAAGCGATTCAGAGGTGATGAAGCATCCGCCGATGCCATTTTCTCTGCAATTTTTAACACGAGAGCCTGGACTTTCACTGCGGGTAGGTCGTTCAGGCCTGCCAGCATTGTAAGATTGGCCTCTGCTCTTTGATGCTCGTCAAAAACTATTTCCAGGGAACCGGCTCCAGCACGGGAAGCCATGGTCGCGCCCCTGGATATGGCTACTAGAAATTTTCCGTAAATTTCGAAGCATCGCTTGATGTTTTCGGAAAGAATGTTGCTCCAGGGCTCCACCCGGATGTTCAGCGTGTTGATTCCCAACGAGGAAAAAATTTCAAAGGCCCTTGCCAGCCTTCCCGGCAAGTGTGAAGCTGTAACCCCCCGTCTGTCTGCCACCGCACGTACAACAGGCAAGTCTACCATCAACCTGCCGAAGGAAAGCACATAGTCGGATTGTTCGGAGGATTTCCCGGAACTGGTGACATTGAGGCCCCGGAAGCGAATCTGAATGCTGGAGCCCGGCCCCCTGCTTATCGATTCGAGAGCTTTTACAAGGGAGCTCAGCTCAGGGGCGGCTTTTGCAACGGAGCCCGCTATGCGCACCGAATTGATATAGCCTCCAGCTTGATAGGCGAACTCGACCAGCGCCGTCCTCCATCGGTCCATTCGGTGCTCTTCTTCGGCCAACATTCCGGCCAGGGCCGATTCGTCAGTGTCGTCCGGGTTTCTACCGCGCTGTGTTGTATCGAGGCCTCCCAGCTCCTCGAAAAGCTTTCGGGCTTCATCATCGAGGTCGATCTGTTTTTCCGTCAATTATCCCACCTCGTTTCTCAATCCTGCCGGTCTATCTGTTCGGGCGCAAGTTCCTGAAGTGCGTAAGAACGATAAAGCTTGCCTTCGACGAAAAAGTGGAACAGATCAGCATCAATATGGCGGTCTTTGACCATGAACTCCAGGATTTTCAATGCTTCTGCAATGTTTTTCCCCTTTTTGTAGGGGCGGTCCCTAGCGGTCAGTGCTTCGAAAACATCCGCGATGGCCATTATACGGGCCTGTAGAGGAAGATCTTTCTCTGTGAGACCCAGCGGATAGCCACTTCCATCCAGCCTTTCATGATGCGCGGCTGCATAGGCGGGCACGTTTTTCAGTTTTTTCGGAAAGGGAAGTTGAGAGAGCATCTTATAAGTTACAGCAGCGTGGTTGTTAATGATTCCTCGCTCCTTTTCATTGAGGGTACCGCGGCGCACAGATAGATTTTCTACTTCATCCGGTTCCAGGAGGCTCCGGGCGGTTCCATTGAGAGACCATGGCCTTGCTGCTATTCGTTTCAGGCGCTCGATTGCTTCATCCGGTACAAACTCGGCCCCGATGTTGATTTCAGAGATAAAGGCGAGTTCTTCTTCTATGGCTGCTTTTTGTTTTTGGTATTCCTGCTTGATCTTGTTTCGATGTGTCTCATCCTGTGCTCGGGCCAGATTTTTCAGGAGCTGTATCTCCAGGTCCCGCTTAAGCACCTCGAAACGCACCTTGACCGTTTCTATGCGGTCGAAAACCCCTTCCAGCTTGGTCGATTTATCGACGACATGCTCCGGAGTCGTGATTTTGCCAACATCATGGAGCCAGGCGGCCAGCTTCAACTCCTCGATCGCTTCGTCGTTAAAATAAACCGAGGCAAAGGGTCCGTCTCCCGCCTCGTTGATTCTGTCGGCCATTGTCATTGTCAGCTCGGCCACGCGTTTCACGTGGCCGCCTGTGTAGGGCGACTTTTCGTCGATCGCTGTCGCGATTGACCTTATAAAGGAGTGCAAAAGATTTTGCAGGTCGTTGATAAGCTGATTGTTGGTCAGGGCAACCGCCGCCTGTGAGGCCAGGGATTCGCACATTTTGCGATTTTCGACCGAGAAAGGTATTACCTCTCCGCTCACAGGATCCATTACGACGTCGCCCACGACGGGCAGGAGACCCTCGAGAAGGTCGCC
>CAYXDR010000121.1:5469-8387 GCA_964463515.1 uncultured Desulfobacteraceae bacterium
GAGGAGCTGAAGTACACCGATTATGTCATCGTCATGGTTCCGCATAGGGACCACCAGCATCGACTTGGACCTGTAGCCGGTGTTTGAATCGAATTGTCTGGTTCCCTCGAAATTGAACCCATCGGCGTGATAGACATCAGGTATGTTGATCACCTCGCCTGACAGGGCCGAGTAGGCGCTGACGTTTGAGTGGTTGGGGTTTCCATCCGCATCGTTCAGGGGGACCGATTGCCATGTTATCTCGCCTCCTGTTCCCCCCATCCGGACGTTGAGAGAGGCGTTCTGGACTATGGCGAAATGAAGCTCCGTCCCCCCGTCGTTCATTGTGTAAAGGGTTCCGCCGTCGGCATTGGCCAGCCTCCTTGCTTCATCGACGATTTTTTCGAGCAGGCGGGCTATGTTTTTTTCAGCCGAAAGGGCCCTTCCTATTTCAGTTAAAGTGCGGGTTTTTTCGATCTGGGCTTCGGCGAATTTCCTTATGCGGGAAACGACTGTTTCCAGCAGACCATCGAGCCGGTTATCTGAAGCCTCCGGATAGATGTCGGCTGCATCTTCGACCATCATGTCTCCTCCCTGTTATAGGCCCGCCGGTTTGTATTTGCGGGCGAAAAGATCAGGGTCGTAGGGAGCCCTTCTTCCAGGGCATCTTTCGCGCGGGCACAGCCTGCAGCTTTCAAAGCGGTGTTCGGCGGGAAAAGACAGACGGCTCAATGATTTTGTGGGGATCATGAGACAGCTGTCCGTTAAACTGACCCCCGTTTCCGAGACCTTTTCGCCAAGTAGTTTGAAAAGATGGAGCTGCTCGGTGATCGGCCAGTCTTCCAGGGACCCGGGGCTCATGGACGAGAACCGCCCGGAGGCGTTCAAGGTAGACAAGCGTGCATCTACGGCTTCGACCGCTTCTCTGAGAGCCAGCTCCTTGATCGTATCTGCCCAGAAATTTTCGAGAATGTCGCTATACCCTTCCGCCCACCGGTCCAGCTCTACACCGCAGGTGGCAACATTGGGGAAAACTCTGTGTACGTTCTCAAGGTTTACCCGCAGGACCCTGCTGTGGAATTCAATGCCTTCGATTTCCACGTGATCTGCTTCATGCTTCTGGATGAAGCAGACAGTGAAAAGCCCTTTAGGACGTGCCGTTTCACGGGCTTCTGAAACCATGCGCCTGATGGTAAGCGCGTCGGAGCTGTCTTCCTTTAGGCGAAGGCTTTTGAGGACTTCGCCTATGTCGGGGTTGAATTCGATGTCGTCGATAAGATAAGAATCCATGGATCTCTACTCACAGCTTCATAAATGGGAATGTAATCATCCATCATAAGCGGGCATATTTGTATAGCCACGATGGCTGGTGGTTGATATAATAAATTTTTAAATCCGAGCGTGGAGGAGTATACATTTATGTCAGAGAAGGCGCAACTAATCATCGACGGTAAAACCTACAATCTGCCTGTGGTGACTGGGTCCGAGGGGGAAAAGGCCCTGGATATCTCCTGTCTCCGCAAAGAAACCGGCTATGTGGCGCTGGACCCAGGTTATGCAAACACCGGCAGCTGCGTCAGTGACATAACCTTTGTTGATGGAGAAAAGGGGATCGTTCGCTACAGGGGCATTCCAATAGAAGAACTTGCAGAGCATTCCAGTTTTGTGGAAACAAGCTACCTGTTGATTTTTGGTGAATTACCCTCGATGCCTGCCCTCAGAACTTTTTCCGAATTGTTGAATGACCATTCCCTGGTTCACGAAGATATGCGGGACTTTTTCGAAAGTTTCCCCCGGCGTGCACATCCCATGGGTATTCTTTCGTCAATGGTGAATGCGCTGAGGGCTTTTTACCCTGAACTGCGTGAGAGGACCGAGGACGAAGAGACTAAAATCACCTTCGCCCGTTTGATATCCAAGATGAGAACGATGGCAGCGATGTCTTATAAAATATCGAGAGGCCACAAAGTTGTTTACCCTAGGCACGATTTGAGCTACTGCGCGAATTTCCTGAACATGATGTTTGATTCCCCAGTGCGGCCCTACCAGCTCGATGATGACGTGATAAGAGCACTAAACGTGTTCTGGATCCTGCATGCGGACCACGAGCAGAATTGTTCCACCACTGCGGTGCGCCTGGTCGGCAGTGCCAGGGTGAATCTATATGCAGCGATTTCAGCTGGTATCTGTGCATTGTGGGGCCCTCTTCACGGCGGAGCGAACCAGGCGGTGATTGAAATGCTGCGGCGGATACACGAGGGCGGTGGAGATCCGGGGCCCTTTATACGAAGGGCGAAGGACAAAAATGACCCTTTCAGGCTGATGGGATTCGGGCACCGTATCTACAAACATTACGATCCCCGTGCCCGCATTATGGAGAATTGGTGCCATAAGGTTCTTTCAAAGCTGAAACGCAGAGACCCCCTGCTCGACATAGCAAAGAAGCTGGAGGAAATCGCCCTTGAGGATCCCTATTTCATCGATCACGAACTCTATCCCAACGTGGATTTCTATAGCGGGATAGTCCTTCGTGCGATGGGCATTCCGGAAAACATGTTTCCTGTAATGTTCGCAATCGGAAGGCTTCCGGGGTGGATAAGCCAGTGGAAGGAATCGCTGAGTCTGCAGGAAAGCAAGCTCTACAGGCCGAGGCAGGTATACACGGGTCCGTCGGAAAGGCATTACATTCCGAGAGAGCAACGGCTCCAGCCCTACAAGGGCGAGTCATTCGACGAGGAGTTTCTTTGGCCGAGATTTCCCGACAGGGATTTCGAGTGGAACAGGTAGGTTTTGCCGCCTCAAAACTCCGCCCGAAAGCCTGACCGAGGGCCTTGACTGGCCCTGGACCATGTTATAGGTTTTTACCCGGTTGATCTGGGGTTTTGTTTCTCGGAATACTTGATGAGGTCGTAAAAAGTACCATCCCCGGCTTATCGGCG
>CAYXDR010000122.1:0-8370 GCA_964463515.1 uncultured Desulfobacteraceae bacterium
CCTGCGCCGGGGTGACGATAGAGGGAATATTTTGACTTTTTACGACCTCATCAAGCTTGACTGGATCAACATGACATCCGGATGCTATTGGGTTATATAAAGCTATTTTGGAGTTTGACGTTTTACATACCTGCAGTGGATGCAGTGCACGTGCCGGTGAGCTGGTGATCGATCGGGGAAAAATCCCGACGCCTGTTTTTATGCCTGTCGGCACCCGGGGATCGGTCAAGGCGGTGAGCCCGGACGATCTTGAAAGTCTTGGCGCAGAGATTATTCTCGCCAATACGTACCATCTGTACCTGAGGCCGGGACACAGGCTTATAGAACGTCTGGGAGGGCTTCACAGGTTTATGAGCTGGAATAAACCTATTCTCACTGACAGCGGTGGGTTTCAGGTTTACAGCCTGTCGCCTCTTCGGAAGATAACGCCCGAAGGCGTGACATTCCGTTCTCACCTGGATGGCTCCTCCCATTTCATTGGGCCCGAAGAATCGATGGATATCCAGAAGGCGCTCGGCAGCGATATTGTGATGGCCTTTGACGAGTGTGTCCCTTATCCTTCTGAATATGATTACGTTAAAGCGTCCACCGACCTGACGACGTCTTGGGCCAGGCGCTGCAGGGATTATTTTTTTGTTCCGGGAAAGGCTCTTTTCGGTATCGTTCAAGGAGGCGTTTTTCCTGATTTGCGTGAACGCAGCGCAAAAGAAATTTCGGAGATGGGCTTCGATGGATACGCCCTCGGCGGGCTTGCGGTGGGGGAAGATCAGGAATGCCGGTTCCAGATGATAGACATGACCGTCGGCCTGCTGCCTGAAATGAGTCCTGTTTACCTGATGGGCGTCGGCTCTCCCGAGGATCTGGTCGAAAGCGTCCTGCGCGGTGTGGACATGTTCGATTGTGTAATGCCTACCCGCAATGCGAGAAACGGCACGCTTTTCACGCGGGAAGGAAGGATTTCGATCAAAAACGCGCGTTTTGCCGAAGACGAAGGGCCCATAGATCCAGAGTGCGGTTGTTATACATGCAGTAAGTTTTCAAGGGCTTATCTCAGGCATCTTTATATGTCAGGAGAACTTCTGGCCTACAGGTTGAACACGATACACAACCTCTATTATTATACCCACCTGATGGGTGAAATAAGAAAAGCGATTATGGAAGACCGTATCGCTGAATTCAGGCGTACGTTTTACGAACGTCGCAGATATAAAGAACAAGGAGGGGTCTAATGGATTTTCTGGCTTATGCAATGGGTGGAGGAGGAGCCGCGGGTGGACAGGGCAGCGCATTCGGCGCTTTCGTGCCTCTTATCCTGATGTTCGCGATTTTTTATTTTTTGCTTATTCGACCACAGCAGAAAAAGGCGAAGATGCACAAGGAGATGATCGCAGCGGTGAAAAAAGGCGATAAAATAATCTCCAACGGCGGTCTTCATGGGGTCGTGACAGGTGTCAGCGACGATACGGTTACCCTCGAGGTGGCTCCGAAGATCAGGGTCAAGATTTCCCGCGGTTTTATTTCCTCGGTGATTCAAAAGAGCCAGTGACGACCAGGTGTTTGTCAGGTGGTCCAGTCCGTTTTGAAATCGGATCGACGAATATCAAACCGAAGATGGAGTGAGAAGTGTCAAAAAGCCTAACATGGCGTGCCGCGGGCGCGTTTATTATCATTTTCTTTTCGGTGCTTTATTTGGTCCCCAGTGTCAGCTCCAAGTTGCCGTCATGGTGGTCTTCACTGTTTCTCCCCGAGGAAAGGATTACGCTGGGTCTTGATCTGCAGGGAGGGATGCATCTGGTGCTGGAAGTTGAGACGCCCAAGGCCATCGAAAGTCACCTGGAAAGGATCGTTGAAGAAATTAAGCAGGATTTGAGAAGAGAAAAACTGAGATACCTCGATTTGAGACGCTCCGGCACGGATGAAATATTGATTACGCTGATGAGAGAAGAAGACGGAGATAAATTCCGTAAACTTGCCCGCAGCGGTTATCCGGATTTCGACCTGGAGTCTTTGTCTGGAGAAGACGAGAGGAAATCATTTACTCTTTCCCTTCAGCCACGGGCCAAGAGCAGGTTGTCGAAAATGGCGGTAGATCAAGCATTGGAGACAATCCGGAACAGGATTGACCAGTTCGGGGTCAGTGAGCCGGATATCAGGCCCCAGGAAGGAAACCGCATACTGGTCCAACTTCCCGGCATAAGGGACCCAGGGCGCGCGATATCTTTGATCGGTAAAACCGCGCTCCTTGAGTTCAAACTTGTGGATGATGAGCATGGCGTCGAGGAGGCCCGGGAAGGAAACGTGCCTCCGGGCACCGAAATCCTCTATCAGGTATCGATCGACCCTGAAACCGGAAAAGATAGAGAAATCCCGTTTCTTTTGGAAAAACGAACAGTTCTGACCGGTGAATATATAACGGACGCCAGGGTCCAGATAGACAGCCAGTACAATGAACCCTATGTTTCCCTAACGTTCGATTCCGTGGGAGCCAGGCTTTTCGAGCAGATCACCGGCGAAAACATCAAACGCCGCCTGGCCATTGTACTCGACGACAAGGTCAATTCAGCTCCCGTGATCCAAGACAAGATTTCAGGGGGAAGGGCCCAGATAACAGGACGCTTCACCATGGAAGAGGCCAGGGATCTGGCGATCGTATTGCGCGCCGGCGCTCTGCCCGCGCCGGTGAAAATCATGGAAGAGCGGACTGTGGGGCCTTCGCTTGGAAAAGATTCCATAGAAAAAGGTTTCAAGTCTATGATTATAGGCGGCCTGGTGGTGATTTTGTTTATGGTGGTCTATTATGGCCTTTCAGGTGCGATCGCCGACTTTGCGCTCCTGCTGAACATAGTATTGATCATGGGAGGTCTCGCATTTTTCGGAGCCACTCTTACTTTGCCGGGAATCGCCGGGATGATTTTGACCATAGGCATGTCTGTGGATGCCAATGTGTTGATATTCGAGCGTATACGTGAAGAGGTGCGCCTGGGAAAAACCCCGCGGACGGCCATCGAAGGAGGCTACGGTAAGGCACTGGTGACGATCCTGGATGCAAACATCACCACATTGATCGCCGCTCTGGTATTGTTTCAGTTTGGAACCGGGCCTGTTAGAGGGTTTGCAGTGACTCTCAGCATCGGTATAGTTGCAAGTCTTTTTACCGCCATTTTTGTTACTCGGATTGTGTTCGACTATATCTATGTTAACAGAAAAGTGAAAAAAATTAGTATCTAAAGATGGTTATCTGGAGAGATTAGATGGAATTCATTAAACCGGGAACCAAATTCGATTTCCTTGGAAGGCGGAAAATGGCCGCTCTTATTTCGATCACAGCTGTCGTACTCAGCGTGGTTGTGCTCCTTGTCAGGGGAGGGCCCAATTATGGAGTCGACTTTTCGGGAGGCGTCCTTGTGCAGGTTCGATTCGACGCCCAACGAAGCCCTGCTGAAATCAAGAATGCGTTGTCGGCTGTTCAGCTCCAGGATAGTATCGTTCAGGAGTTCGAAGAAGAAGGCGATAACGAGTATTTAGTCCGGGTGCGGGAAACTGAAGTGGAGCTGGCGGGTGTGGGCGAGAAGGTATCCCGCGCCTTGACAGCTGAATTCGGTCCGGCAACCGAAATCAGGCGGGTGGAAATGGTGGGCCCTAAAGTAGGCAAGGACTTGAGGCAGAAGGCCCTGTTCGCGATTTTTTATGCATTGCTTTTCATAGCCATTTATATATCGGGGAGGTTTGAGCTTAAGTGGGCCATGAGCATAGTGATGGCAGTGTGCCTTGTGTTTGTGGTTTATGTGGCGTCGAGTTTCGGCATGAGCGTTACTTGGCTTATATTCCTCGCACTTTTGGTTACCATGGCCCTCTGCTGGGTGCTGAACCTGAAATACGCGCTGGGTGCAATCATCGCTTTGGTTCACGACGTGATCATCACCGTTGGGGTTTTTGCTTTGACCGACAGGGAGATATCTCTGTCCATAATCGCCGCGTTTTTGACCATCGTCGGTTATTCGCTTAATGATACGATAATTGTGTTCGACCGAATACGCGAAAATTTGCGGCGGTTCCGCAGAAAACCCCTGGCAGACGTGATGAACGGCAGCATCAATGAAACATTGAGCCGGACGATCCTCACCTCACTCACCACTCTGATCGTGGTTGTGTCCCTTTTCGTGTTCGGGGGAGGCGTGATCCATGATTTTGCATTCGCCATTTTGATAGGTATCCTGGTGGGGACTTATTCTTCCATCTTTGTAGCCAGCCCGATACTGCTGCTTTGGGAGGGCCGGGTTCAAAAGCCGCTCAAGGGTGAAACCGGGATTCTTCGGCGGCTGTTTTCATAGTGTCAGGCTGCCGGTTCCGCGACGGTGATCGCCTGGACCCCCGGTTCCGTTGAAGGACTCTGAAGCTGGACGAAAAAGGCGGGGTTTCGATGCCCTGTTATATTCAACGATGCCCAGATTGCGCAAAAAAAAGCAGAGCCTTTTTGCTGTTCTTTTCAAGTTTACAGTATTGCTGGTCGTGCTGGCGGCATGCGGGGCCGCAGTCTGGTGGGGATGGCGCGTAGTACAGGGGGAGTCTGTACATTTTTCGTCCCTGCTCATGGAGATAAACGATGAGCCTCGTAAGATACTCCGCGGCGAAAAGCTGTATCTTAACCCCTTCGACAGGGTAAAGATAATCGAGGTAGGTGCCAGCATTCCCTTTGAATATGGAATCCACCTGGAAGCCGAGGGGATAGATGTCGACTCTCTTCGCAATGAAGAAATGCAGTTGGTGGAGCTGCTCCCCGAGGGTGAGGCTTTCTCCCGTTATCGGTTCAAGGTTTTCGTGAACTATAGAGACCGGCCCATCGGGAATGTAACCTGGGAACTGGCTCCCACTGTTGAAGACTGGCTCGGCAGGGCCAACCGCATCATAAACGACAATGTCAGGATTGATTTTCTTGAGAAGGCGGTTGAATTCACATCCGGAGATCTCCAAGTAGAGCGGCGCCTCCTCGAAGAGTACAAACAGGCCTTACAATGGAATAAGGCTCTGGGGCTGCTCAAAAAGATGGCTGCTGAAACTCCTGACACCGCTCTTTATACCGAATTGCTGGATGTTTACGAAGGACTCGGAGATCTGGACGGCGCATGCTCCGTACTAAGGACCCTGATCGAGCGTGAGCCCGGGAATCCGGATTGGAGATTGGAGCTTGCAGAGCTCCTGGAAAAAACCGGTGAGAAGACAGAAGCGGCTCGTCATTATCGAGAGTTGCTTGACATTGTAGATGAAGACGCCCGCCCGGACCTGTACAAACACCTGGGTTTTCTCTATACCGAAATCGGTGAGCTTTCAAAGGCTGTGGAAATGTATTTGAAGGCCGCAAGGCTCGATCAGAAAGATGCCAATCTTCACCATAATCTCGCGTTTCTTTATGACAAGCTCGGAAAATTCGACAGGGCTGAATTCCATCTCGAAAACGCCATAACCTTAGAGAGCGGAGATGTGGACGGGAGGCTGAGACTGGCCCGGAGGCTGATGGACCGCGGAGAAACGAAAAAGGCCGAAGCCTATTTAAAGGAGGTGGTCGAGCGGGCTCCGAATAACCTGGATGCTCTCATGCTGATGGCGAACATTGCCGAGAGCGAAGGCCGGAAACGGGAACTGGCCGATCTTTACCGCCGGATTCACAGCCTTGATCCGAAAAACCAAACGGTAGTCTACAACCTCGGAGTCCTGCTGTACGAGCTGGGCCGTTACAAGGACGGTGCGCACTGGCTTGAGCGTTATGCTGAGAGCCATCCAGCGGACGCAGCGGTACAGGAGATGCTTTTCGACTGCCGTCTGAAAATTGGAGAGGAAGATGAAGCTTTTGATGTAGCCCTTCGTATCTTAGAATTGGAGCCGGGTGCGTTATACCCATACGATTTCATCGTCAGCCATCTTGCAGATAAAGGCAGGTATGACAAAATAATAGAGATGCTGGAACCTGCTGTGAAATCTCATCCCGATTCAGTGAAATTGAAAAGAAGCCTGCTGGGGGCCTACACGCAGGCAGGCAAGACCCGACTCGCACTTTCCCTGGCGGAAGTCATCCTTGAAGACAATCCCCTGGACAGAGATCTCCTGGAGTTCATCTTCGATGGTTACCGTTCGCTTGGGGATGAGGCCGGGGCATTGAAGGCCGCCGAGAGGCTTGTTTCTATGGAAGGAACAGATGACGATGTGTACTCTTATATTTTCGAAGAACTGAGCGGAGAGGAGAAATTCGCCAGGATCATTGAAATTATGGAGGAATCCGTCCAAAAGGAGCCCGAACGGGCGAGACTCCGCGAGTACCTCGTGGTGGCTCACCTGAAGGCCGGAAGCGAGGCAGAGGCTGCAGCGCAGATGGAAGAAATAGTGCGGTTGAGGCCGGAGGATATCGCCATGCTGCTCAACCTTGCCAGTCTTCAGGAAAAGCTCGGCAACTACGACAAAGCCCTGGAGGCCTACAAGAAAGCTGTGACACTGGCACCGGACAACGAAGAAGCAGCCGAAGGGTATCTTCGCACCAGACTCAAGGCGGTGGGCAGTGATTAAAGACAAGATGGCCCGCCGTCAGACCCGGGTTGCCGCCGGGATAATCCGGAAGGATCAAAGAATACTGATCGCCAGACGGCCCCCGGGAAAACATCTGGAAGGTTTGTGGGAGTTCCCGGGCGGAAAACAGGAAGACGGAGAGACGATCCGGGAGTGTCTTGTAAGGGAAATCAGAGAGGAACTGGATATTCTGGTTGAGCCTGTTTCACTGGTTATGACTTCGGCGCATGAGTATCCTGATAAGCATGTGGTTCTGTATTTTTCAGGAGCTTGCCAATCTGGTCATCCACAAACGCAACGGTCGCCAGGTATGCCTGAACGAATTCGCGCCACGCTTCTTTGCCGCCTGACGCAATGAGGGCTTCGAATTTCTGGAACCCCCAGGCCGGTTCAGGGCCAGGAATTGATCTGGGCACGGCCTTTCGAGCTGTTTGACCTTGAATTTCCGCCTCCCGATAGGGCACTGGTGGAAAAATTGGCTCTGGATTTTAACCCCGCCCGGCCAGGTATTCAGCCTGCATCGCCGGAGGGGATGCCCTGACTTTGCATTTCACGCCGAATGCGGTCCAGGAGCATGGGATTGCCCCTGGCAAGTTTTTCGGCTTTTTCGAAATGGAAGACCGCCTCCGGGTACTTGAAGAGGGCGGAGAAATACTTCGCAAAGTTGTAGTGGGCACGTGCAAGTTGCTTCAGCCTGCCGTAAGCAATTCCTAGCTGGTAGAATACATCGTTTTTCTGCGTATGAGTCGATGCCAGCCTTTCCAGATACCTGACCGCTTCCTTGTAATCTTCCATTTGGAGGTAGCTGAGCCCGGTCAGATAAAGAGCTGCCTGGTTGTTTTCATTCATTTCTAGTGCCCGGTCTAGGATTGACACCGCCCGCTCCATCCTTCCTGCCATTCTGTATGTGTCTCCCAGGGCCAGCAGTGCCAACGGCATTTGCGGGTCCAGTGAAAGAGCAGATTCGAGGTGGAAAGCAGCCTCGTCGTATTTCGCTCTTGAACTCAAAGCCATGCCCAGCCCCAGATGAGCCAGGCATTCCTGTCTGCGGTTTTCAGCGCGGGAAAGACGGTCCCGAAAAGTTTTTTCGGCCGCCGAAGGAGGCATGGAGGCCGCAGTGACTGCGGTTTGAAAAGAGGGGAAAAGTTTTCTGAATTCTTCCGCCTTCGAATTGGATTTGACCTCCGATCTGTGTGAAATTAATACATCCAGGCTTGACATACGCTCGGGTCCGCCGGGATGGGTCAGCAGATAGGTGGGTACACGGTTTGATCCGCCTCTCCACTGGGACTGCTCTATTTTGTCCAGCACATCGAGCATCGCCTCCGGCATGAAGCCTGCCCCTTCCATATAATCGAACCCCATTTGATCGGCCTGACGTTCGTCATTTCGACTGTAGCGAAGCTGTGCCTGGGCGGAGGCTGCAACAGATCCGGTGATAATGGCCTCGGCCGCCTCTCCTCCTATCAGGGCTCCGGCGAGCATACCAGCGGCGGTGGCCAGTGTCAGTTTTTGCTGCTGAGCGATTCGCTGCGATAAATGCCGGGCGGTTACATGAGCGATTTCATGAGTGAGCACAGCTGCCAGCTCGTCCGCCGTTTCAAGCGACACGATCAGTCCGGTGTGAAGGAAAATATGGCCGCCTGGAGCAGCGAACGCATTCAGTTCAGAGTTTTTCAAAATATAAAAATTAAGATCGAACGGTTCGTTATCAACGGCCGTGCCGAGGTATTCGCCCAAGTCGTGCAGATACTGCAGGGCTGTATCATTTTCCATAATTGGATAGGAACGGGAAATCCTGGCAAGAAATTCCCT
>CAYXDR010000123.1:0-8362 GCA_964463515.1 uncultured Desulfobacteraceae bacterium
CTCCACAGCCATATTGAATTTTGTGATTGCGCTTGCATGCATGGCGCTGTCCATGACCCAATCGGCAGGAGCCTTAACTGCCTCCGATTTATGCAACCGGCTTGATCATGGAAAACTTACAAAGGGCGGAGGTTACATTCCCTTTGTTGCGGTGGGCTTGGCTGCCCTCGGGACAATGGCCTGTCAGGTTATCTGGACCAGGGTCGCTACATTGGTGCTGGGAGTGTCCGTATATGCGTTTACGGTTGTGCTGGCTGTTTTTTTGGCCGGGCTGGGAACCGGTTCATGGCTGGTGACAAGGATCCTGAGGCACCGGGTTTCCGATGCGAGGGTTTTTTTTGGGTGGCTTCTGTTGGCTTCGGCTTTTTTTATACAAGGTACGGGATATCTTTTTGCACACTTACCTGTTTGGTCAATCTCTCTTTATTCCCGGGCGGGTTTTGCCGCCGACGGATCATTTCTTATTTATGTTCAGCTGTTGATGGCAGCTGTTTTGATGTTCCCCCCGGCCATTATTTTCGGAGGCCTCTTTCCTGCGGCTTTGGCCAGCCACGCTCGTTCATTTCGGGATGTAGGATTTATAGTGGGTAAAATCTATTCGTGGAATGTTCTGGGGAGCATCACAGGGGTTTTGTTGGCCGGGTTTGTTATGCTGCCATTGCTTGGAGCCACACGAGCGCTCATCGCCTGCTCTTTCCTGATGATCGGCGTATTTTTGATGCTTCGACCCAAAATTTCGATGAAATTGATGGCCGTACTCGTATTCGCAGCAGTGCTCGGGGTTAAAATGCCTCCGTGGGACAGACAGGTGATGTCGAGCGGCCCGCATTCCTATGCGGATACCTACCGCCATCGCGGCATTGATTCGCCTGAAGCCCTGTCGGCCTATCTTGCGAAATCGCAGGAAATCCTTTACTATGCCGATGGTTTGAACTCAACCGTTATGGTGGCCCGGGACAGGGGGGACCCTGAGCAGGAGAATCTCTATATTTATACCGACGGAAAGATCGACGGTTCTTCGCATTTCGATATGCCCACTCAAAGACTGGCCGCACATATCCCTGTTTTATTGCATGACAGTCCGACCCGAGCGGCGGTTATAGGAATGGGAACAGGCTGCACTGCAGGATCTGCCGCTCTACACCCCGGCATTCATGTGGACATAGTAGAAATCGAGGCAAAGATGGTCGAGGGCGCAAGGTTGTTCAAGGCCCATAACCATTCCGTCCATAAGATGAAAAATGTTGATATTGTAATCAATGACGGGCGCTTTTATCTTTTGCGAAATCGAGGGGTATACGATGTAATCATCTCTGTGCCGTCGAACCCGTGGCTGGCAGGCTCCACGAATTTATTCACTTCAGATTTTTTCCGCCGGGCCGCAGACGCTTTGAGGGATAACGGAATTTTTGCACAGTGGCTGCAGCTTTATGGCATGGAGCCTGACAGCCTGCGCATGGTTATTCGTGGTTTTATCGAGGCTTTCCCGGATGCGGTGCTTGCTACCACTATATCGCGCACCGATGTGCTGCTGGTGGGTACGAAGGGAAGTTTCAACTTTGATCCCGAGCGGATCAAAGAACGGTTGGCTGCAAGCCGTAAAATTGAGGTCGATTTGGCCGACCCAAGGGTCGGGATCCATTCTGTCTACGATCTTTTGGCACGCATCCGGATTCTTCCTGAAAATCTGAGAAAACTCGCCGGCAGGGAGGGCATACTGCACACTGACGACCATCCTGTGCTGTGTTATCGAGCCCCTCTCGAGCTGTACAGGAAAACACGGGCTGATAACGAAGGATTGATAGAACTCCATGCAACAGGAATAGGCCGGGTTTTTCTTCAAAAAAAACAAGGGGACAATAAGCAGATCGGGCATCTTTCTGCCCTGGCCGAGGCATATGAACGTTTGCGTCCTGGAGGAGCAGAGGCTTTGGCCACAAAAAGGCTGCTGGCTTTTCACAACCCCTTTGGTACCCGTACGGACATACCCGGCGCGGGTTCGCTATAGAAAGGAATCGATACATGATCAAAGTGCTTGAGAGTTTTTTTGCTTTGAGTTGTGTGTTCTGCCTTGCCGGCTCCGCGTACGGCGGTTTCCTTATAGAACTCCACAGCGGGGCGGAGATTATTGTCAATAACTACTGGGAAGAAGAAGGGGAAATTCGCTATTTCCGCCACGGGGGCATCATCGGTGTACCGGCCGCCGAGGTTAGCGAGGTGCATCCCACCGATGAAAAACCGGTCGCCTCCAGTTCCCGTTCATCACGGGCCGATGGCCTAAGTCCGGCTAAAACCAGGCCAGCCCTGGCTGAATCTTTATCTGAAACGCATGTAAAGGATTCCAAAAACCCGGAAGCAAAAGAAGGGGGCCTTAGGCCTGAATCCGAGGAGTTCAGGCAGCGGTCGGATGAGCTGCGGCACCAACTGACCTTGATTTACAGCGATGCGAAAAACGAGGCCAGGAATGTAGAAAATGCAAGGCGCAACAAGGATGAAGAAGCCGAAAAAGAAGCCATGTCTAGGCTCGAAGGTTTGTTGAAAAAGCAGAACAAACTCAGCACCGAAATCGAACAGCTTTATGGAGGTTCTTTACCTCCTTGGTGGTTTGAAATTATCGAACGCCCCTGATTTAGATATCATTCTTCTTCCTTCCACGACACAACAATCGGCCGGGGCGGCTCGGTGGGCAAAAAATCAAAAGTACCTATGCCGTCGTAATCAAAATTAAAAGTACCATTTCTGGTTATATTGCCAGTGGAAACGATTGACCCGTTTACCGTGCTGGAACCATTTTGAACAAAGCTTCCGTTGCTCCAGAACAGGCCGTGGCTGTCGCTGGAACCATTCATTACGATATCGCCCCCCGACAGCATCGCCACTCCGATTTCGCCCGCGGTCAGCGATGACGAACCGTTGACCGTTATGTTGCCTGTGGCAATTATCGAACCATTGTGGATTCCACCCGATACTGTGACATCACCGTCTACAAAAACAATCGCCCCGTCCAGGTCTCCGCTGGTGCTGAAATCATATCCACCGCCTCCGGACTTGCCCTTGCCTCCCCCTAGGCTGGAGGCGTCGACATAAATATTAGGAGAATTTTGGGCCTGTGAGCGCAGGCTGTCGAAAAGCTCCTCAGTTATTACAGGTACGTCCATTCGCTCGACCCCCGCCTGGGGAGCTTCAGCGGTTACAGAACCTACATTGACCGTTCCCACGGCACTTACGGCTCCGTTTATAAGTCCTGCTCCGGATTGACTTATATCCCCATTTGCATGCATACCTCCGTTTATAATGGGTGCCCCATGTATAGTCAGATCCCCGTCCGTAACAATACCGACGCCGAAAGCCGGGTGGTTTGGGGATGAGACATCGAAGGTTATGCTTATTGAGGTTTCAGCACCCTCAGAACCTGTGCCGGTAACAGTAAAGGAATAAGGTCCAGCCCCGAAATCTGAATCGGGCGTTACCGTAAAAGAGAAACCCGCAGGCACAGAATAGTTTGACGGATTGATATCTTCGATCGAAACAGGATCGTCAGGGTCCTGCAAATCGGACTTGATGGAGGCCAGGATGTACTGCACGCCTCCGTCTGTCTGATAAAAATTTTTTGTGTAGGCCCTGTCTGCTCTCGATGTTTGTAACTCCACGTTGGTGGTTGTAGTTGCCGATATTCCTATAACGGTAAGAAGCAGCATTGTGAATAGGCCCAGTGCAAGGACAAAACCGTCTTCATTATTCTTGGGGGCGGTATTCAACCGGAATCTGTGCATCATGGCCTCATCTTGATATAATCCAAAGAAACTGTTCTTAGAACGCCTTTGTCAGTGCGGCGGACGATGACCCGGATAGTTTTTGTGTCTTCAATCGGGTAATCATCAATAACATTCCAGTAAATGTCATAATCGTCCCTCTCTTCCGGGCCGGCGGCTGTGCTTAGGTCGCCCATGGCGGTTTCATAGGCGGCGCTGTCGGCGGGTGAAGACGTAATGGTGGCTGCAAGTGAAGATGAATCATAATCCTCCTCTATCAGGTCTTCCATTTTAGCACCTGCCAAAGTCGATGCATTGGTTGTTCGGATAGCCACATTCCTCCCCCCCAAGGCGGATATCTGCATTGTGGCAGCGCCTAAAATAGCAACACTCAACAATGTTATTGCCACCATTACTTCTATGATGGTGAACCCTTGGTGAAAGTCTGTGCGCATCATGAATCCAACCCCAGATTGCGGCAAATAACTGTTCGAATCATCAGTTGACGACGGAAACCGTCATTGAAAGGCCCCCAAACTGTCCCTGATCCGGCTTCATAGCTTTCGCCGTCGGAGTAGGTCGAATCTGCATTTTTTGTTCGGGCGAGAAGGGAAATCTGAACCCCTCGGATATCATCCACTGAAGAGGGATTTAGAGCCATGGTGCCGTTTTCCAGGATGTAATAAAATTCCAGGCCGTCAAAGTTTTCGGCTACGGGCTGAAGAGCTCCCCAGCTGCCGCTGCTCTTGGTTTGCCTGCCTATGCTGTCGTCAGTATCAAGGGTATATAGCACCCATTCGTCGTTGTCTGAACCATTTGTGCCGTCTACCGAGTCGTTCTCATCCAAATCCATGGTGAATTCTATCTCGTCATCGCTTGCGTCAACGATGCCGGCACCGGCGCTGCCGGACGGATCGAATCCTGCCATGCGGATATCCCGTGACATTAAATCCATGGCCGATCTCAGGTTTTGCTGCATACTCAATAACTCATCCTGAACCTGGTATGTTTTGTGTTGAGAATAAAAGGAAGTCATAACCGATGTCATCACAACCGCGCCTATGGCCATGGCAACAAGAACTTCAACCAGAGTGAAACCGCTGCAGGTAAATTTGATGGCCTCGTAAAAAGTCCCCAAGCCGTCATTTGCCGACACAAAATGGTGTCGGGGGGTGACGACAGATGGGATATTTTGACTTTTTACGGCTTCATCAAATTTTGGGCGCATATTCATGATAATCCAGCGTGAAAGTTTCGCTTAATTCGTGCCGCTTCACTGCAAATGTGCATCTCCTGCAGGCGAAAGTTCTACGACCAGGGACCCGGAACTTCCGCTTCTTTGGAGCGTCACCGTTCCCGAATTACTGTTCCATACCAGTCCACGGCTGGTGAATCCTGCAAGATTATCAGTAAAGGTGGAGCTGGCGATTTTTACATTCGGGGGCATCGTAACACTGCTGAGGGATGAATCATTTACATCACATGTATCTGAATCGTTATCATCCACACAGACAAGATAGGATCCCCCGCTGGTTGCGGGTGTGAATTGGATTAGAATTTTTTTATTGCGCTTTACTGCTTCAGCCCTGGCTCTTTTGAAATCAACTACTACTTCCCTGGCGGCGGCTTTTAAACGATAGCCAGTAATAGTTGAAGATATTTTTGGAATAGCAATGGTCGACAAAACCCCCACCATTGCAATTATCACCAGGAGTTCTACCAGGGTGAAGCCTCGATCGAAAGAAATCCGGCTGTTATTCGAACTCAAGTTGCCCGCCTTCGTCTTACAAACATTATCGTTGATGTATTTTTTTAGTAACTATAATTTAGAAGCAAAAAGAGTGCCGCAACCAGTTCCGCAAAAAAACCTTGTGACATCAAATGTTTAAGCAAGCCCTGACCCAGGGTTCTTCCAGCCTGACAGTTTCCATCTGTAAAATAATTTGTCACTGTAAAATTTATTTACGGTATCGGGTCTGTTTTTTACGCTCGATGAAAGCAGCCGATGGACACTGCCGACGTTTTTCGGGTATTATGCCCCGAAAAAATTTTTACACGGCAGGTTGGATGAAAGGTGACGACAAATGGATTTTAAAATGCTGGCTACCACTTTCGGGATGATATTTCTTGCTGAACTCGGGGACAAAACACAGCTTGCAACCCTGTGTTTCGCTGCCGAGAGCGACTCCAGGATGTCTGTTTTTATCGGATCTGCGGCCGCCCTCGTGCTTACGTCTTTGATCGGGGTTCTTTGCGGTTCTTTCGTAAGCCGGTTGGTGTCCCCTGAACAAATAAGGATCGGAGCCGGAACCCTTTTCATGATCCTGGGTTTATGGATGGTGATCCCTTACGGGAAGTAAGCATGCCGGCCGGCAGTGCGTTTTGCCGGGGGCCGAAGCACGGGTGGCACAAAATCTTGCCCGATCAGGTCAAAAGTGATAATGCTTAGCACAAACCGAAATTTATAATAGAAGTTCCTGTATGATGCAGGGAAAGAAGACAGGAATGGTTTTAAAAATGAAAAATAACACTTGACAGGGGTGGGCCGGTCGCGATGACGGAAAATACAGGAAAAGATGAAAGAGGCAGGTTCCATCTCCGTCTTTACGTTATTGTTCCGATCATTTTCGGAGGAATTGCGTCCCTGTCGAGTATCGTGGCATTCAGGATCGTGGAGTACTGCCTGCGGATCGACTGCAGCCCCGCGACAGCGGTAACTTTATGGACTTTTGCCAGTGCAGCCGTCGGGATAGGCGTGGGTTTAGTGCTGGTGCGCATGATTGTTGCGCCCGTGGAAAGGTTTATCAAGAAGGCCGAACGCCTTGGGGTGCTCCATGGGAAGGCTGACGCAGGCAGGGATGAATCTTCCCGGCCCAAAGACGAGTTTTCCCATTTCCGGCAGGTGTTCGACCAGGTATCAGAGGCGCTTACCAGAGTGGAGGCCAAGGAACGCTTTCCCGGTATAATCGGGGAGAGCCGCGAGATGCGTTCGGTCCTTTCCCAGATAGGGAAGGTGGCTCCAAGCGATTCCAATGTTCTGCTGCTGGGCGAAAGCGGCACTGGCAAGGAACTTGTCGCGCAGGCTCTTCATGAGCACAGCGGCAGAAAAAGCAAGCCTTTCGTGAAAATCAACTGCGCGGCTATCCCTGAGGGTTTGCTGGAAAGTGAGCTGTTCGGACACGAAAAGGGAGCTTTTACCGGCGCAACGGCCCGCAAGAAAGGAAAGTTCGAGGTCGCGGACGGGGGAACGGTTTTTCTAGACGAAATCGGGGACATGTCCCAGGGAACCCAGGCCAAGATTTTAAGGGTTCTGCAGGAACGTGAATTTGAAAGGGTGGGTGGAAATGGAATACTCAAATGCGACGTGAGGCTCCTTGCCGCGACGAATAAGGACCTGGAGGAAATGGTTGAAAATGGACTTTTTCGTGAAGACCTGCTTTACAGGCTGAAGGTTTTCTCCCTTGTTCTGCCGCCGTTGAGACAACGCCGGGAAGACATACCGCTTCTTGCTGACCATTTTTTGTCAGACAGGAAGCAGCAAGGCAAAGAGCTGTCTTTTTCCCCGGAGTCGTTGCGTCTGATGATGGCCTATTCGTGGCCGGGAAACGTCAGGGAACTGCAAAATGCCGTAGAGCGGGCAGCCGTGATGGCGGAAGGGTCGTGGATAGAACCCAAGAACCTGCCTCCGGAAGTCTATTCCAGCGCGGTGGCGGTATTTCCCACAGATGGCGGCGACATCTCTGGGATCGACGAGCGTCTCGGTGAAATCGAAAAAGCAATGATTGTTGAGGCACTAAAGAGTTCAAGCGGCGTTCAGGTTAAAGCGGCGGCCCTATTGGGCATCAATCAAAGGAGCCTCTGGCACAGGGTAAAGAAGTACGGTATAGATGTTAGTAAATTCAAGTTTTGATGAAACCGTTAAACGGCAAAATAACCATGTCCCTCGGGGTCGGGGTCGCTATCGGGATCGGTACCGGAGGTTGATCGGGGGCCTTTTTGACCCCGATACCGATCCCGACCCCGGCACCGATAAGGCGGGGATGGGACTTTTGGTGATTTCATCTAGTTTTGACGCCGAGGGAACAGAGCTTCCATAAAGCATTAATCCTGGATGCGGCCCCGGATTCTGATGTGCAGGGTTGGTTTCTCAGGGTAGTTGGTTTTCAGGTTCAAAAACCCGCTGAAAGTGCCTTCGGCATCTGGCTGGCTGACGAAGTATATGCGGTATCTTCTGTTTTCTTCCACTTCCTCGATCCGATAATCTATGAAATCTTGCAGGTTGAAACCGCGTGGTTCCAGCTGCAGGGGCCTGTCCTGGGATGCGGCTATGTCCACGGTCTTGGTGCTGCTTTTACCCTTGATGCCGGAAAGGAAAACATAAGAAGGCGTTACCAATATCGGGACTTCCACGAACATCTTAAGGCCGATGGTCAAGGTGCCCGCCTGCCGGTCATTGGTGCGCACGCTGGCGGTTTTTCGCAGCTTTCCCTGGTAACCCCTGGTGTTCAGTTGAAGTGTTATTTTGCCTTCCCCGCCCGGGGGAATAATCCGGTCGAACGATGCGACCGAGCATCCTCAGGCGGGTGAGACGCCAAAAATTTCAAGAGGCG
>CAYXDR010000124.1:0-8359 GCA_964463515.1 uncultured Desulfobacteraceae bacterium
GCAAAAATCATGTATCCTATGAGGATGTTGCCCACCACCCGCATGGGCAACCCGACGATACCCTCAGTACCCATGGTGAAAAAACCCACCAGGCGGCGAAGATCACAGCTGTATCCCTGAAGAAGCCCCGGCATTTGCTCGGCATAGAGGGCATAGCTTGTAAAGAACAGACAGATCAGAGCGAAACCGAGGCCGCCGGCTCTGCGTGCGGCCTCGATGACCAGTAGGATCAGCACGAGACCGAGGATATACGTCTCAACAGGCGGAATGATCTCCCATCCTTGCTGTATGATTTTATAGGCGTTCAAAAAAAGGTATGTCGGGGCGGCGAAGCTGAGTCCTGCAAACAGCAAATCGTACCAGGGGACTTTCTTGTACAATAGGTTTGTGCGTCGGGGCGCGATCAGAAAGAGCAGCGGCAGATAAAGGGCGATTAAAAGATAATAATATGCATCCCCGACCATAACACCCAGAAATTCCATATGGAAAAGCTGGTAAATGGCCACCAGGATCCCTGTGAACGAGAAGCCCAAAAAAACCCACCGCAAAGGCCCATGCAATTCACGGAACCTGCCGGAGCTGCCTTTTTCTTCCTTTTTTTCGAAGGAGCCCATTCAATCCTCCGATATTATTCTTTTAGTGAAATCATGCAGTTAGTCGCTAGTTTTCCGGCTCTTGGGCAGGTCAATGTCAAACCGTGCATTTACACTGCCTCAAGAACCGTCCACTTTCATCCAATTTAATTCAGCTCTAATTCCCCCGCTTCTTTATACGCCCGGCCTCCTGTTCGAGGAGTTCCTCCTGTCTCTTTTCATGGGCTTCGGTCCACACACCGACTTCCTTGAAAAACTTAACAGCCCCTGGATGGTAGGGGCTCAAGAATGCTTCCGTCTCCAAGGCTCCTTCCTGGGTCCAGCGTTTTAGTGAAGGATGCATGTCCTTGTAAATCTCGTAGCCGTTCCATATACCTTTGGTTAACTTATAAACAGTGTCTTCGTCGAGGTCGGGGTAACAGATCAGGCCGTAATAATAGGAGGCTACCTGTGCCGGATTTTCAGGGGTTGCGCCTGCCCCCTGGGTGGCTTTGTATGGGCGAAGATAGGGGCAAAATGAATGAAGTTTCCTCCATCCCTCCTTGTCCTGTTCCGGGGCGGGAAGCCAATGGATACCGTGTGGGGATGCGGCCAATTCAACGGCCTTACTTGAATTCACAAGGCAATGGGCGGTATCGGCCGAGCCGTCTATCACCGCCTTCCAGGCAGCGCCCCAGCTCGAGACATTAACCGTTTTCACATCATCCCAGCCCAGACCGCCAAAGGCCAGGTAACCCTCGTGGAGGGACTTACAACCAGGACTCGCAGGGATAAGCGCAACCCTTTTCCCTGCCAGGTCTCCGAGAGTTTCGATACCTGCATCTCCGCGCACCATCATTCCTGCAATTGCACCGGTCGGGCACCCATAGACCAGTCTGAGAGGCTGTGGCCCCCAATCTTCGGCATCAAAGTCTCCCAACCCCATCAAGGCGTAATACTGACCTGCTCCGGTAAACAGGGAAAGCTGCATCATCTTATTTTTCAAGGGCAAAACTTTCGCCATGTCCGTTCCAGCCGGGACAACCTTGACCTTTATACCTTCATTTTTCTTGATGGCCTCCATCAAGCCCATAGACGTTGCATATCCAGTGGAACCTACTGAATATGTTGTGCAGCTCAGCACCTTGGATGTCTCTCCTGCTGCAACCGTTTCGGGTCCCAAAAGCATGAGCCCTCCCGCCAAAAACATCACCGTTAAAACAAACACCAACGAGCGTTTTCCATTCATCCTGATTCCTCCTTCCCGAACATGTTTCAGACTATTTCCGGTTAACTTGTGCCCATCGGCAAACACCGGATAGCACTAGTGAAGTTTCCCTCACCTCCTTTCTTATCTGCCGGCACCGGGACAAAACCGTCACGGCCCTAATTCTGATACCGTTTTTCAAAAATTGGAGTCTTTCTCGTCTCCTTCGGCAGGGAGCCGGGTTCCACGAATTCTATCTCCGGTCTTATCTTTATTCTGTGATGAAGTGTTTCGACGAGCTTCTTTTCAAGCATGGGCAGGGAATCTTTCCCAAATTTTTCCCCGTGCTCGATTTTTAGTATCAGCGGCGGAACAACCCTTGGAGGAGGAGCAGTCAAAACCACTCTCATCTCTCCTGTCACATCGGGAATAAATTCGGTGACAATATCCTTGATTGCAGCCGGATAAACATTAACACCCTTGACAATCAACATGTCATCGGCCCTGCCGATCAGCCTGGCCCTCTTTCCCTTGAAACCGCAGGCAGGGCATTGCCGGGTGTAGATTTGGACCACGTCTCCGTAGGCATACTTGACTGCAGGACAGGCTTCCCGCTGCAGAGAGGTGTGAACCATTTCCCCCACTGCTCCGTCCTGGTCCGCATCCACCGGCTCCTTCGTGATAGGATCCACGAGATCGTCGTAGCTCGTGCAGACATCCGGAGCAACTGCATGAAGGCCTTGATAACTCCCGGAATCACAGGAAATACCCATGCAGTTTCCGCAGGGAGACCAGTAATCCCAGCTTCTGCAGCCATAAGCCGATTCCAGCCTCTCCTTTATCTCCGGGATGGCGATCCCGATTTCTCCAGTCGTCAAGAGTCCCTTCAACTTGAACTCGCCTACATCCCTGTTGAGCACATCCGGGCTTTTCTTAATCAAAAATTCCGCGAGTGAAGGCGTGCAGGCAAGATAGGTGGGCTTTGTCAAATCGATGAATTTCAAAAGCAATTCTGTTCCAGCCCTGGCATCGATATCAATCGGCAGTGCACCTATCTCTCTCAGTCCCCACAGGGTCATCGTCGTCGCATATATGCCCAGGGCGAAGAAAAACACGACCCTGTCCCCTTTGCCTATTCCCGTCAGAGACAGCCTGTGGCCTAACTGCTTACCGATAAATGCCATGTCGTTGCGGGTAAATGTGTAACTGAATGTAGGAATGCCTGTAGTTCCAGAAGTGGTCCCGGTAAGGTAAAGTTCGTCAACTGGTGCACATAGATGCATTCCGAAGGGATGTCCGAAACGTTCCAGTGATTCCTGGGCGCTTCTTCTTTCATCGTCTTTTACCATAAAGACAGGAAGCTTACGAAGGTCTTCAATCGTGCGGATATCTTCGGGAAGAGCCCCGGCCTTATCGAATTTTTCCCGGTAGAATTCCGAACGATCATAGCAGTATCGGAGTTGGACAGGCAGCTTCCGCTCCTGGTACTGTCTGATTTGTTCTTGTGACATGGAATTGAGTTCCGGGACCAAATAGAAATTTTTCACCATCTCCATCCTCCGAAATAAATGCCGGATTCCTCTTCACGGAACCGGAATCGGTTGCAGAATAGTTAAAGCGCGAGGTTTCATGAAATGCCGTTTCCATTTCGCCGGTGAGGGCAGGCTGCTCAATCAATTATGGCAACGGCCCGAACCCAACCGGCGCTGGCTCCTTCGATAATTACCGGAAAGACCGCAACCTTGAAGCCGAAACTCAAGGGGATCTTGTCGAGGTGGGCCAATCGCTCCAGATGGCAGTATTCTCTTTCTTTTCCCAGGTAATGCGATTCCCAGAACTGCTCTTTGTCCCCGGCTTTCAAATCACGAATCATTGCCTCCAGGCTCCGGTCCCATCCCCAGGCATCGATTCCCATGACTTTAATACCCCGGTCTATCAAGTATAAAGTTCCATCTCTGGTTACACCTGGGTGTATGTTTTCAAAGCCTTCTTCTTCAGAGTGGAGATAGGCATCGGTTCGGATGAGTACGATGTCATACGGCTTTAGGGTGTAGCCCAATGCATTAAGTGCACGTTGTATATCTTCGCTACCGATACGGTCTCCGGCTTTCTTATGATGAAAATCAAGAACCACTCCATCGCTGAAACACCATTCGAGAGGAACCTCGTCTATGGTTTTTGCAGGCCTTCCCTCGCTTGTGGGGTAGTAATGCCACGGCGCATCCATGTGTGTGGTATCGTGAGTGGTTAATGTTATGTGCTCTATGGCGGCATAGCGGCCTTCACGAAAATCTTCCGCATCTATGCCGTAAATCGGGGCCGATCGTGTGGCGCTTGCTCCGTGGTCCACATATTGGATTGTCGGCGGCCTTCGGGATTTGTCCCTGGGTGTTAAAGGAGTACTTAAATCCACTATAACCGTCATGCGGATCTCCTCTTGGATTCCATGTTTGATGGCCTCGTAAAAGTCCCCAAGCCGTCATTCCGGCGTAGGCCGGAATCCATAAGTTGTTGGAATGACTGGACCCCGGCCTGCGCCGGCGTGACGATGGATGGGATGTTTTGACTTTTTACGAATTCATCATGTTTGCGTCGCTCGAATTTTTTCCGTCCTAATCAGTGCTCCCGCCAAGGTGACTGCCGCCGCTGATACGGCATGTACATAGATTGAAGGCACTAGAAACGCTATGCCCCCGGCGGCGAAATAGATACGCCAGGGACCCTTGAGCCTTCCGAGTCCGTATAGAAAACCTTCTGTGCCACCGGAGATCAGCACAATTCCCACCACGGCCGTCAAAACTGACCAAGCAACCGCCACAGGCCCGCCCTCTCCGACAAGACACGGGTTGTAAACAAAAAAGAAAGGGAGGATGTAGGCCACGAATCCAAGACGAAGAGAGTAAATACCTGTTTTCATCCCACTGGTTTCAGCCAGGCCTGCAGCGACGATGGATGCGATTGCCACCGGAGGTGTTATAAATGATATCATTCCCCAGTAAAGAATAAACAGGTGGGCGGCGAGAGGGTTTATCCCCATGTCTATCAGAGCCGGCGCAAGAAGCAGCGCAAGTATTATGTAGCAGGGGATCATGGTCATCCCTATTCCCAGAATAAAACTCGCCGCCGCCCCCATAAGCAGCAGCATAGGAAGGTTCCCGCCTGCTAATTCGAGAAGGCTGGAAGAAAAACTTTGAGCAACTCCGGTCAAAAGAAATGCTCCGATGATCATACCGACGCCGACCATGATGGTCATAATTTCAGACAGAACCTTGCCGCTGCTGTCCAAGAATCCCAAGATCGCTCCACGATTCAGAATTCCTCTATTTGCCACAGCCATCATCACAATTAACAAAACGATTGCATAAAACGGCGCCCGAGCCTCCTGGCGAAGGAAGAACAGAAAGTAAATCAAGGATACAAACGCGAGAATGTAGGGCCATCCTTGTTTTAGTGTAAAAAAAACCTCAGGACACTGGTCACGGGGCATTCCTTTCAAACCCTTACGGGCTGCAAAGAAATCACTTTGCATACAGAGAGCAACAAAATATAAAACACTAGGAATTAAAGCAGATAAACAAACCTTAGCATAAGATATTTGCAAAAAATCCGCCATAATAAAAGCAGTCACCCCCATGATTGGAGGCATGAGCACGCCGCCTGTGGATGCGCAGGCTTCCAATGCAGCGGCATAATGAGGAGGATAGCCGCCTTTTTTCATGGCGGGGATTGTGAATGAACCCGTTGTAATGACATTCGAGGTGGGGCTGCCCGAGATGGAAGCGAAGAAAGCGCTTCCTACAATGGAAACCTTTGCAGCGCCGCCCCGGACGTGTCCGAGCAGGCTGAGCGCAAGCCTAATAAAAAAATCCCCGCCTCCGAACAGCATGAGGATCACTGCAAAAATCAGAAATGCGATCACGAGGCGCCCGAATACATGGGAGGTCACACCGAACATCCCTTGATTGCTCAAATAATAAAAGCCGACAAGCCTGGCGAACGAATATTGCTTAGCTAGAAGGATTCCGGGAAGCATGTGGGCGATAAACGGGTATAGAGAAGTAAGACAGACAATTATAGCGAGGGCTGGTCCAGCCGCCCTCCTCACAGCTTCTATAACCAGCAGCCAGCATATAACCCCAAGCCATAGGGCGGGTAGGGGTGGACGAACGCTCCATCCTCTTGTTTGAATGTCCATCGAATAAAAAAACACATAAAATGCGCAGACACATAAAAAAGCTGCGGCCAAAAAATCATACCACGGAACCGATTCCCCGGCTCCTTTTTTGGTCGCGGGCAGCCGCATAAATACGACCGGAAGAAGAAGTCCCATCAATAGAGCCAAATACCTCTTGCTGTCCATTATCTGGCCGGCGATCACGATGTTGAATATTTGAATTACCGAGGCTCCTACTGCGATTCCTGTCGCGGCTCTCACAAGTACTGCGGGTAAACCGTAAAGAGGCCGGTAACGGGCGGACGGAGCCGCTCGGGCAACCTGTCCACTCATGATTCTTTCCTCTTGTTGAGGCAAAGGATTTTTCTTGCATCTTCAGGGGAGGCGATTTCAAAACCGACTTCCCTGGCGATACGCACTGTTCGCGCAACGAGTTGAGCATTGCTCTCGGCAATGACCCCTTTAGTGTAGAAAATATTGTCCTCCAGACCAACCCGGACCATTCCCCCGAGAAGCATGCCCAGTGTCGTCATTGGAAGTTGGGCCGCTCCAATTGCGGTGACATTAAATATACTGTTCCGGGGAAGCAAAGACCGCAGAGTGACAAGATTTTCAGGTGTTCCCACCACAGCCCCCTGATACGCCATGTTTAAAACAAAATTGATGTAATAGGGCTTTTCCAGGAGCCCTTTCCGGATGAGATGCTCGACCTCAGCAAGCATCCCATGGTGATACACCTCCATTTCAGGCTTTATTCTCCTCCGGCGCATTTCGGAGGCATAAAATTCTATATCCTGCCTTGAATTGACAAATGCAGTGCCCGCCTTGGGGCCTACCGTCCTCAACATGGTACCCATATTGAGAGAAGCCATTTCCGGGGCAGCGTCCAGGCAGGCGGCTTTTTCTTCTCGATTCAGGTTGGCGCCGCCGCCCGTGCTGAATTGTATTACCATGGGGCATCGCGCTCTCAGCCTTGCAGCGATATCACCGTATACCGCCGCATCGCCTGTCGGAAGTCCCCGGGAATCACGGGCATGGATATGAGCGATTGACGCCCCCTCATCGTAGCTTCGACAGGCTTCGGTCGCGATCTCTTCGGGCTGTTCCGGAAGATTGGGATTCGCTGCCTTCCCATGTACACCGCCGGTCAAAGCCACAGTGATGATAACTTTATCCATACCGCTATCCTTTCCAGTGGTTTTTATTTGTCTATGCGCGCTTTTTCCGCGGCAAGTTCTTGCTCTTGATAAGTTTCCAGAGCGTCCGTCCAGATTCCGGCTTCCTTGAAAAACTTCACTGATCCTGGATGAAAAGGCATCCCGCCGCAGTTTTTGGTCATATTCTGAAGTTTCCATTGCGCAAGCCAGGGATGAGATGATTTAAATTTTTCGTAACCTCCGGCAATTGCCTTGACCGCTGTGTAGACAATTTCGTCTTCGACCCATGGATAACAGTAAAGGGAATAGGAAACTCCGAATAGTTCGACGTCCTTATCCAGCCCAGGAACTTTCTTCTGAGTTGCGGGGAACATTGCAGGAACCATGTCCTGTACGCGCGCCCAGCCCTCTTTATCTGAAGCGGGCATTTCAAGAAACCGGCAGCCGTGAGGGCCGCTGGCCAATTCTTTGATTTTCGGTGAAAATATCGAGCCCAGAGAAGCATCTATATCTCCATCCAGCACTGCCTGCATCGCAGCGCCGAATCCTGCCACAGGTACTCTTTTCACATCGGACCAGCCCAACCCGGCAAAGGCTAAAATTGCTTCAATTTCTCTCATTACGGTAAAATTTCCCCTTATATCAGGAAGCCTTTTGCCTTTTAGATCTGCAACTGAACGAATTCCGGAGTCGGCCCTTGCATAAAGTCCCGGTACAACGACACTTCCCATGCAGGCGATGCGCACGGGTTGAGGGCCCCAATCAGGGGCTCCAAACTCATCCAGCCCCGATGAGGCTAGAAAGGCGGTTACGCTGGTAGTAAGGGTGAACTCGGATTCCTCGTATTTGAGCGGTGTGAGCCTCTCAACATCTGTACCGTAGGGTTCAACACGCCACTGCATGGGTGTCAATTTATTTACCGCTTCACCCAGTCCGCTTGCCACGGTATGACCCGCCACTCCAACACCATACGAGGTACATGCAATCACTTTAGGTAAAGATGAAGCATAAGCGGCTGGAAAAACCGCCATCCCAAGACTAAAAGCGACACCAAAACACCAGATGCAGGCAATTTTTTTCATATGCTGGCTCCTTTTTTTAAAATGATGAATGTTGATGGCTTCCACTAAAAAGTGCCGTGGCTATCATCCCTGCCTGCCATGTCGACGCAGGCAGTCAGGACTTTATCCACGATTTTATCGGGATAAACCTTTATCCAGAAATTTTTGAAATGACTCGATCCCCAACA
>CAYXDR010000125.1:0-8296 GCA_964463515.1 uncultured Desulfobacteraceae bacterium
TTTCAATATCTCCAATACCGCGGCATCCGCTCGGAAAAATATTTAACGCGGTGTATTTTTTTTAAATTCAGGCAATAGCTCACGGTTCATCTTGCCTGACACATACCCTTCCAGATCCAGAGCCACATGGCAGAAGCCGATCGCACGAAAAGCCTCAACGACAGGAATCTGCCGGGCAGGATCGATGATTTTTTCAAAGTCTTCCACCGGAAGTTCTATCCTGGCCGTTGTACCGTGATGCCTCACCCTTGCCTGAGAAAAACCTATTCTTTGCAGGCATTGCTCCGCATCCCTGACAGCTGTAAGCTTCTGGGCGGTTATCCTGCTTCCGTAAGGAATCCTTGTAGCCAAACATGCCATTGGGGCCAGGTTCCATATCGGAAGGTTTCTCCTCCGCGAAACCTCACGGATATCTTCCTTGGTCAACCCTGCTTCCATCAACGGAGCCAGAATTCCGTCTTCTTCGGCAGCACGCAGACCCGGCCGGAAATCTTCTGGGTCATCGGCATTTGTTCCATGTGCCACCCAGGGCACGTCCTTGGATCGGGCGATACCGTGAAGTTTTTCGTTCATAGCCTTCTTGCAGTAATAGCAACGCTCAGGCCCGTTTTCAACGAAAGCAGGGATTTCCATTTCATCGGATCTGACAATTAAATGCTCGGCACCGAGTTTCTTTGCAAAAGCCCTTGCCCTTTCGGCCTCAGAAACAGGGTATATTACGGATTCCATCGTGACGGCAGTCACTTTAGACCCCAGCTTGTTATGGGCCGCATACAGCAGAAAAGCGCTGTCGATCCCACCGGAAAAAGCAACCACGAGCGTTTTTAATCGGCCGAGAATATCAAGAAGCCTTTCAAATTTTTGTTCAGCATCGCTTCTCATAGTGACGATGGCCCCTGTTTGCAATCAAGTTTATTTCCGCCCGGAAATACCAGTGTATAAGATTGTTCCAAGTAATACACCATCTATCCATCACCCTTGGTAACCGGCTCGGCATCACTTTAATTCCTAAGGCGTATTTAATTGACATTACACGATCGGAGAAGGCATTTCAATATGAATATCAAAATCAATTTTCCTTTTTTTATTGACACTTATCCAATACATTCATATAATTAAACAGTTGTGTCAGCGATTCTGCAAAATGTAAACCGGTTTCCTTCCCGGACCAAATGCAGCCTTCCCGGCCAGTGACACAGAATTTTTTTGCGGTTAAACCGTTTCCGTCCACCTTCAAACGAGTGGATTTTTATGTGGAAATTTAGAGAAAAACTTAATTATTACGAAAGGTTGCGTCGATCTCTATATGAAGTGCTTCGAGATTCACTCGAACGTAGATTGATAAAGATCTCTCTCGTGGATTCCTATTATAGATACGAAAAAAGTGGTCTTGACTATCCATTTCTTGAAAAAAGCGAGCTCAAGCCGCGATGCCGGAAAATGGAAAAAGAATCCGACATGTTCAACACCTTCCTCGTGATATTCAGCGAAGGAGTGGTCAGCAACGACCTCAAAAATTACCTGAGGTTTTTCCCTGAAAATGCTGTAATCAAAAAAAATTTAGCTTATCTGGCAAGCTATTCCCTCTATAATCGTTTTCATCTCAACATGCGTTATTTTGAAACTCCCGGGTTTCTTGATCTCGCAGAGGAGCTGCTCAAGGTCGACTATGCATTGTTGATCCAACCCGATCCGACAATGAAAAAGAAAAACCGCTATTCTCTTACTCATTTTCACGTTAAGGTGGATTGGCCGATCGCTGATGCGGCCGAGGATTTGGCAAAGTACCTGCGTTATATTCAAAACAATCTCTACGAAAATGGGGATGAAACCGCGAGGGTTCTCCAGAACAAATTATTCGAATATTACGGCTGCCACCACAACGTTGGAGGAAGAAGAACTGCGGGCTTGATCGCGGCGCAGCTCCTGCGAAGAATGGGCACCATTTCCACCGTGTACGTTTCGAGTTCCGAATCTCGTTCCCTGTACAAATACAGCGAAAGAGGAGTTTCCAAATTCTTCCTGCTGAAAATCGACCAGGGCCAGGCCGAAGCGCTGGCACAGAGGGAAAACCTGAGTCTTGCGGCATTTTCGAGTGACTACCTTTATCAAACCAAGGATTCCTATTATGTGGCGGTTGCAGAAGCCCTGTATGAATACACCACCCATTCAAAGCCACCGGAAGACGGAAAGCTCCGGAAAGTCAAGGCCGCCTATCACTGGCTTAAGCTGCAGGAAGAGCTTTTCCATCCAAAGGAAAACTCCCTTTCGGCTGCTCCCCTCACCATCGAATGGGTATATTCGGGGACATAAACAACATGTTATGAGGTTTGAATGAAAACAGCTTTTTCCTTTTACCTAAGATACGACGGCTACGACGGGACCGTCATGGAAACACGCACCCGCAGGTTTCAAGACCGCACCCCCTGCATACCCTGTTTTGAGCAAATCGAGCCCCGCCTCTAGGAAGGATTTCGACAATGCCGAAAATGCCTATGATCACCAGATTTCCGCCCAGCCCGACCGGTTATTTGCATATCGGAGGAGCAAGGACTGCCCTTTTCAATTGGCTGCTGACGCGCCGCCATGGTGGAAAATTCATACTGCGGATTGAAGACACAGACACGGAGAGATCCACCCCGGAAGCAACGCAGGCCATCATTGAATCCATGACCTGGCTTGGGCTCGATTGGGATGAAGGCCCTTATTTTCAATCAGAGCGCTACGACCTCTACAATCAAACGATAGAAAAATTACTTGCGGAAGGCAAGGCCTATCACTGCCATTGCTCCCCCGAGGACCTTGAAAAAATGCGTGAAGAGGCCTCGGCCAAGGGTCTCAAACCAAAATATGACGGAAGATGCAGAGAACGGGGACTGGGACCCGGGCAGGGTTCGGTTGTACGTCTCAAAACCCCCATAGATGGCTTCACCCGCTTTAACGACCTGGTAAAGGGGCCAAAGAGTTTCGACAACCGCGAGCTGGACGACTTGATTCTACGCAGGTCCAATGGAAGCCCTACATACCACCTTGCTGTGGTAGCTGACGACATAGATCTGGGAGTCAACCTTATCATTCGCGGTGAAGACCACGTGATGAACACTCCTCGTCAGATCCAGATCTACCAGGCGCTGGGCGAGTCAATACCTCAATACGCACATGTTCCTATGATTCTCGGGCCGGACAAGAAAAGACTCAGCAAGCGGCATGGGGCACTGTCTGTACTGGCATACCGTGATATGGGCTATCTTCCGCAGGCACTTCTCAATGCGCTGGTGCGGCTCGGTTGGTCCTACGGGGATCAGGAAAAATTTACGATCGAAGAGTTGATCCAGAAATTCAGTCTGGAAAATGTCGGGAAATCCGCAGGTGTCTTCAACACCGAAAAATTGCTCGATTTGAATGCCAAATACATTCAGGAAGCCGACGATTACTACCTGGCCGAAGAGGTTGCTCCGTTTCTTGAAAAAATGGGTTTTGCAAATCTTCGTCGGGACACCCTCCTGGCCGCCGCTGTTGGTACCCTGAAAGGCAGAAGCAAGACATTGGTTGAGATGGCGGAAAAAGCAGCCTTTTACTTCTCGAAAGAAATCCAGTTCGATCCCAAGGCCTCTAAAAAATTCCTCACACGGGAAACCTCTCCGGTCCTGGAGCAGATGCTGGTACGGCTTAAACCGCTTGAATCCTTCTCTGAACGGGACATTGAGACGGTTTTCGCCGAATTCATACAGCACTCCGGCCTCAAAATGAAAGCCATAGCCCAACCACTGCGGGTCGCTTTGACGGGAACAACCGTGAGCCCTGGACTTTTTGAGGTAATGCGGGTTCTGGGGAAAGAAAAGACCATAGGGCGGATCGAGCGGGCTATCGAACATATCCGGGAAAAAGAAGCGGCCCCGGCCTGAACCTGAAAGTGTTTCACCGAATCGTCAGCCCACGTACACCGGCTCCCTTAGTATCAACTTCACTGCCTCGCTTGCATGAGCCGCGAGTTGCGGATGGGTTGAGGTAAGTCCGGCCACCTGCCTAAGATGATCCGCAGTCCGGGTCATCAGGGATGCGAGATCTCCTTCGTTCGCACGAACCATCTCCAGCAGGCTTTCCCATGAACATCCGGAAGCCCACATATACACCGCTTCCGCCGGCCACAGGAGAAGCGGCGGCGCATTGAATCCCCTGAGACGCTGCAAATCCCTCAAGGGTTCTATTTCTTCCGCTACCCGTCGAAAAAGCTCCTCCGCCTCATTCGTACCTCCGGCTCCGGGCGTTTCCACATCTATTCCCCTGTCCCAGACAAAGGGGGCTAAGGCGGAAGCCAATCCGGGAGGGGAAGCATCGTCCAGGCAATGCCTGCGTATGGCCTCGGCGATAAGCAGGGGTTGATCCACTCTCAGATTGCAGGCCCAGTAGCCGTCAGGCGTAAGCCGCCCGTCCGCCTCTGCAAAGCCTGTGTCTCGAAGAAATCTGAGGTGCCGCCGGAAGCTTATCCACAGGCCTGCCCTGGTTCCTTCCATCAAGGGCAGGAACCTCAACAGCTCCCCTATCGGAGAGCCGGTCTCCAGGCGTGCGGCCCCGTGACAAAGTGTAAAATGCGGGCATTCCTCGCACGGCATTTCTTTGAGCATTTGTTCGAAACGTAGAGCTTCGAGCTGTTCTTCATCGTCACGTTCTTTTTCCCTGCTGAGTACAGTCGGATCTATGGATTTCGCCACACCGGCAAGCTGTTTCCTGCTCAAGCCTGCGGGTATAACTATGTGCTCCTTGTAGACATGCTTTATCCTGTTGGGGCTGACTCGGGTTACCCCTGTTTTTTTCGGCTGCTTTCCATCGGCCTGCCTGACTGGACAAGCCTGATAAATTTTGTCTTTGTCTGAGGACGATACCCTGCAAATAAGATAAATTTTGCCGTTTCTGTGTTTGACTATCATCCCCGGCTCCAACTCGGGCAGCGTTTTCTGCCGGCCGGCCGAGCGCCGCCTTGCAAGCGCCTTAATTCTGTCCCTCAATTTGGAGCGTTCACGCACATAATCAGCGATTGCAGACAGATCATCGCCGCCACACCTGGCACCCGGCAGCATGCGGTTGACCGATTCAGCCATCTTCTCCCATCTCTTATTAAGCGCGGGCGAAATTTCCCGGCTCTGGTAGGCTGCAAAGGAACGCTCAAGCAGCTCATTGACCTCTTCCGGGCGGTGCGACAGCAATAAGTTGAGCGTCATCGAAAAATTTATCCGTATCTGGCTTTGAATCGGTTCCGGCTCGGATTGAGTCAAGGCCTGGATAAGCTCCAAGTCCTGATACGGGCCAGGGATCACCAGCGCGAAGCCCACCCTGTCTTTTCCCCTCCTACCGGCACGGCCTATCATCTGGTGGAATTCAGTGGCGCTCAGGTCGACAAATTCATGGCCGTTGAATCTGTCGCTGTTCATCAATACAACAGTTCTCGCCGGAAAGTTTACACCTGCGGCGACCGTGGATGTTGAAAAAATGGCCTCCAGAAATCCTCGGATCATTAAACGCTCGATAAGAACTTTCCAGTACGGAAGCTGCCCGCCGTGATGTGAAGCCACCCTCGATTCAATCAGAGCCTTCATCTGCCGGTTCTTTCCAAGGTGGGGATAGCACTGGAGGAACCGGGAAATCTCGGCAGTCATATCCCGGCGTTTTCCCCCTGAAGGAGGGCATGAAGCCAGCGCACGATCGCAGTCTAGTCTGGATTTGAGAAAGAATATCGCCGGGAGCAAATTACATTGCCTGAGATAAGAAATTATTTTGCCGAAATCATTCAAATCGCGCCTGCTGCGCCTAACCGGCTTGTGGAGGAATTTCTTCACCCCTGAAAAAAGGCCTCTTTTGCTGCTGAAGGGCATCAACTTTCCTTCCGGCGACAAAAAAAGCATTTCCAAAGGAACCGGCCGTTGGGAATTTAAAACCACCTTTGGCTCCCCTCCTCTTATGGAAGCAAGCCAGGCGGCTATTTCACGGGAATTGGAAACCGTGGCGGACAGAAGCAGCACACGGACCCTTGACGGAAGGTAAATGAGCACTTCCTCCCATACGACCCCCCTGTCCGGGTCGGCAAGGTAGTGGGCCTCGTCAAGCACAACGAGGTCGGAACCCAGCCTGGTGCCGGTATGCATGGCATCATAAAGCTGGTTTCTAAGGATTTCGGTGGTGCCGACTATAACCGGCGCATCGGGGTTTTCTTTTCGGTCCCCTGTAAGTATACCGCAGCTTTCAGCGCCAAATTCCGCGGAAAACTCCTGGTAAAGGGAATTGGAAAGAGCCTTGAGCGGGGAAGCATACCACACGCGGCTTCCACCTGCCAGGCAAGACCTTATAGCTTCGGAGGCTATCCATGTCTTTCCCGAACCAGTAGCCGCACTCACCAGCACATCGAAGTCCGGGATAAGCTTGAGGGCTTCCAATTGGAAGGCATCAGCCTGAAAGGGAGCGGCCTCCGGTACACCTATCTGCTTGAAAACCCGCTTGAGCTCCGGAGCTACGCTGAGCCCGGCCTCAGGAGCCTTACGCCTGTCCGGGCCTGAAGGCCGGCTTTTACCGTAGTGTCTCCGCCTGTTCATATATTCGGCCTTCCTGCCGGCTAAGGAAGCAACGGCATCATCGACGGAGTTCATCTGCGATCAAATGCATATCCGAAAACATGCCGCGCATGATTTTGTCAAAACAAAGCTGCCCCAGTTCGGGCACATCGACAGCCGATCCTCCTTCACTTCCGTGCATTATCTTTAAAGAATTCACATAGGTTTTCTCTGCGGCTTCCCTGGCAAACAAACGAGCCGATGCCTTCAGGAATTCCGCAGATCGGCCGCCAACAGGCTGACCGGCGGCGGCTTTCAGACACAGCGAATGCGCAACTTCGCACCAGGTAATCATTTCTCCCAGCAGAAACATCACAAACTGCGATTTGGCCAGCTTGGCCTTTCGGACTCCAATGACCATGTTGTTTATGCTCCGCAGAGCTCCTGCCAGGGTGTCCGCTCCGTATTCATCCGGAACATGGGCCAATCGTGAGGCCAGGCCTTCGTAGTACCCCCCCTTGCTCCGAACCGTTTCTCTCATGCGGAACAGGGAAATAATGCTGAGCTGGATTTCGCTTGTGCCTTCATAGATAGTAAGAATCTTCACATCGCGCTTGATCTTTTCAACCTCGTATTCACGGATGTAACCATACCCTCCAAAAGCCTGAATAGCATCGTTGGCCGCCGCATCTCCGGCCTCTGTGGCGAAATACTTGGCGATGGATCCTTCAACCTGCAAATCGACATCTTCCCCGTCAAGCCGCCTTGCCACGTGTTCGATATAAGCCCGTGCCGCCTCGAGCCTGACCGCGTGAGGTACCAGCAGCCGGTGGGTGTAGCCCTCCTTTTCGATGAGAGTCGTTCCGAACTGGACCCGCTCCTTGGAATATTTGACCGCCCTTTCAAGAGCCGCCACCCCGCCTCCCAGGCCGAATGTCGCCACCATCAACCGGGTGTAGCCGAAAACCTCGTTCGCCTGCTTAAGACCCTGTCCTTCCACGAGGCCCACCAAATTTTCCGCCGGCACGTAAAGATCCTCGATCGACAGGGGGGATGTGTCCGAGGCCCGTATGCCGTGCTTGTCTTCATGCGGCCCGGGTATCAAACCCTCTGCACCTCTTTCCACGATAAAAAACGAAGGGCCTTCCGGCGTATCGGCCAATATGGTGTAGAGATCCGCAACTCCCCCATTGGTTATGAACTGCTTTTGACCGTTTATCCTGTAGCCTGCAATGTTTCCGTCGTCATCAAGCACGCGTTCGGCCTTGGTCTTCAACGACTGGACATTAGATCCTGCATCGGGCTCCGTAACCCCGTAGGCGACCACCAGGCCCTGTTCTGCAACCTTGAGCACGTATTTCTCTTTCTGCTCGGGGGTGGCCCCCACACGTATAGGATCCATTCCCAGGCAAATGGCAAGAAAGCTGGTTGCGACAGCCAGATCAATCTTTGCCATTTCTTCGGAAATGACAGCGATCTGTTCTGCACCCGCACCGAGCCCTCCGTATTCCTCGGGGATGAAAATGAGGTGCAAGCCGATTTCAGGCCCCAGCATAAATCGAATTAATTCCTCAGGAAAATTCCCTTCTTTGTCCAGATCGAGTTTCGTCTCCAATTTAAGCTTTTCCCTTTCAAGCTTCGCAAGGGTGTCGAGCACCATCGAGAAAAGTTCCGGGTCCATCTGCTTTTTTACGGTCATCTGAAAAATCCTCCTGAAAGCCCTTTCGGCCCCTTGCGGCCGAGAAAGAAAAAAT
>CAYXDR010000126.1:0-8237 GCA_964463515.1 uncultured Desulfobacteraceae bacterium
ATATCAAATACAGGGACACCGGAAAACAAATACTTTTTTTTCGGGTCGAATTTCAACCTGGTGGAAACATATTCTTTAAAACCAATGAAATCCCAAGATTGCATCTTGTCCTGCCATTTTTCTTCCTCGGCGCTCAATCCTTTCCATGTCGTGCTTGTGGCAAGGTACAACCCTATTTTTTCGAGCAGTTCCGCCTTGTTGACAGGCTTGAGAATAAAATCGGCACCGCCGACCGCAAATGCCCTGGCGCGGTCCTCTTCCTCTCCCATGGCAGAGACAAAAATAACCGGGATAAACGTGTTTTCCTTATCGGCCTGCAGCCTGGCACACACTTCATAGCCGTCCAGTTCCGGCATTCCGATATCGAGAAGGATGAGATCGGGCTTTATCTCATCCACTATTTTCAGTCCTTCCCGCCCGCTCTCAGCCGTGATCAAATTATAATGGCCGGCCAAAAACCGCTTGATCAGCGCCAACTGACCGCTGTCGTCATCGACATAGAGAACCTGCGGAAGAATAGTTCCTCCGTCATTCATAAACCACCTCGACAGAATCCAGAAAGTGGGCCAGGCTGTCCACCTGCTCCATAATTCCAGCACTGTTCTTGTCTCTGGCAAGCGCTTCGATAAGCATGCCAAGGCGGGTGATATCATCAAAGCCGTAGCCTCCGCCAGAGCCTTTCATCGCGTGTCCCAGGCGTTCGATCGTAGTGTAGTCGCCGGAGACAAGGCAATTTTTAATTGTTTCAATGTCCCGGCGCCGGTTATCAAGAAAACCAGGTACCAGGTCTTCAATATCCCTGTCCAGGCGTACCAAAATTTTTTCACTTCCGGGTTTATCCATTAGCGAGCCCTCCTCAATCATCATTGACCGGAATATTTTTTTATGGCTTTCATCAGAGTATCCTTTTTGATCGGCTTAACAAGATGATCCGTACAGCCCGCCGCAATGCTCTTTTCAAAATCATCCGCCAGAGCATAAGCAGTGAGTGCGATAATCGGAGTTTGCATTTTACCCTCCTCCTTTTCCCATCTTCTGATCATACCGGCTGCGGTATAGCCGTCCATCACCGGCATCTGAATGTCCATAAGCACAATATCATATTCACCTGATTTGAATTTATCGACGGCTACCAATCCGTTTTCAGCCGTTTCCACGGAAAAAGGCGTTTTTTTCAGATAGGCCTGAACCAGAAGCTGATTGTCCTCGGAATCCTCGACCAGCAGTATACGCAAGGGTCTCAACGCCTCATCCTGTAAAGGCAATCCGCCTGGTATGTCACTGGCTGCAGGAGTGACACCGGCGCTTAGAATAGAGGAGATGGTCCCTAAAAGTTCTTTTCGCCTGATGGGTTTGACAAGGTAGCTTGATATACCGAGTTCCCGGCATTTTTTCAGATCTCCCCTCCTGTTGTCCGAGGTCAGCATCATGATTTGCGTCGCTGAATGGTCGAGTTGTTCTTCACGCAGTCGTTTTGCCAGGTTGAATCCATCCATGCCCGGCATGCGGGAATCTATAATCACCAATTGGAATGGATTGTTTTCATCATGTGCATGTTTGAACTCTAAAATACCTCGTGCAGCGCTCTCCGCCTCCGTAACCGATGCACCGCATCCGGCAAGAGTGCGATGCAGGATCAATCGGTTCGTGCTGTTATCATCCACGATAAGGATCCGTATACGGTGCAGGTCCAACGGTTGAAGATTCTCAACCGTTTTCATGCCTTGAGAAACCGGGAGTTGGGCAGTGAAACCAAATATGCTTCCGTAACCGGGTTTGCTTTTTGCCCATATTCTGCCGTTAAACAAACCGACCAATTTTCTGGAGATGGACAACCCAAGTCCGGTTCCTCCGTAATTACGCGTCGTGGATGAATCAGCCTGGGTGAAGACTTCAAAAATCATCTCCATCATTTCCTGAGGGATACCGATCCCTGTATCCTTAACTGTGAAGAGAAGTTTCACTGCATCGCCCGCATGTCTTGCCACGGGCACTGCTTCATGTTCATCGGGTTCACCATACAAAACAGTTCCTTCCAGGTCTGAAATCAAGGCGTCTTGTTCATCTCCCGCCACACGGACCTGTAGAAAAACTTCTCCTTTTTCTGTAAACTTAATGGCATTTTCCATCAAGTTGGTCAGTATCTGTCGTAGGCGGCCAGGATCTCCGCGCAAAAAAACCGGGGTTCCAGGCTTGATTTCATGAATGAGTTCAATGCCTTTTTCATCGGCGCGCAACCCGAGTGCGGCGGAAAGACTCTCCACCAGCTCTAGAAGATTAAAATCTATTTCCTCTAGCTCCAATTTATTAGCTTCAATTTTGGAAAAATCTAAAATATCGTTTATGATTTTAATGAGTGCTTCTCCGTTTTTATGAGCAATTTCAGCAAACCGCTGCTGCTCTTCAGTCAGTTCCGTGTCCAAAAGAAGCGAAATCATACCTATCACCCCGTTCATGGGTGTGCGGATTTCATGGCTCATATTGGCCAGGAACTCACTTTTAGCCCGGGTGGCGGCCTGTGCCTGGTCGGTGGCCAAAACCAGGGCTTGTTCAATCTCTCTCCGCTTGCGGATATTTACAAGCATTTGTGCAAATAGAGTTAAGAGTCGTTTTTCAGCATCCGAATAGCTATGATGAGATCGAACGGAATCAAAGCCCGCAAATCCCAGGCAGCGATCGTTATCCATCATGGGAACGGCAATCAGGCTTTTTATCCCTTGGGGTTCCAGCAGCCTGCGGATGCTGTCTTCAGCAGGCAGGGCCTGGACATCGTAAATATACAAAGTTTCGCCTCCCTGGTGAATTTCAAGCCACTGCGGAATGGTATCAAGCGGAATCCCCTGAAGTTTGTCAATCTGCGGAGGGATCCCCTCGGCACACCATTCATGGGTGTTATTGCAAACCTGTTTTTCCAGGTCATAGTCGAACAGGTAGACCCTGTCCGCCCCAACAAAAATTCCCATTTCACCCAGGGAGGTTTCAATCGCTGAATCCATACGATTCAAGGGAAGGCTGATATAGGTCGAAGCAATTTCAGTCAACAATTCCTGCAGGCGCGTCTGAAACTGCAGTTCCTGTTCGGCCCGTTTTCTGTCGGTTATATCTCTCTGTATACCGACGTAGGCATAAGGTGCACCGTCTTTCCCCACAAGAGGCTTTACCGTGTATTCACAAATGAATGTGGATCCATCTTTTTTTCTGTTCAAAGACTCAGCACGGTAAGTTTTTCCGGAGGACACCGTTTCATACAATTCACGCTGAATTTCTTCCGCCAGGGGCTCGGCGTTGAGGATATCCGGCATAAGCCCCTGAATCTCCTCGATATCATATCCATACAATTCTTCGGCTCGCCGGTTTAAATAATTAATTTTAAAGTCCTTATCTGTAACTATTATTGAATCCGACATATTAACGGTTATGGTACTTAAAAATTCAAGCTCTTTTTCCGTCTCCTTCCGATCTGTAATGTCCATGAAACTTTCCAGAAGAAAAGCTTCTCCATCGAGCTCCAGCGGCGTGACCGTTCTTAAAACCGGCACGATTTTTCCGTCCGCCCGGCACAAGGTCCGCTCGGAATTCTCCACTTCCTGGCCCAGATCGAAAACAGGGCAGCACTCCATACCGGCAGGACAGAGATGCCGGCGGCAGGGTTTGCCGATCAGGGCTTCGAGGGGAACACCGGCAATACTTGCCGCGGCCGGGTTGGCCTCGACAATAATCCGGTCGCGCCTTCGAACCAGAACAATACCGGCTTGAACCGATTCCATCAAAGCCCTGATTCTTTCATGGGCACTTCTCAAGGCCTCCTCCGCCCGCTTGCGTTCCGTGATATCGCGGGCAACCGCCTGAAATCCTAAATGCTGATTTTCTTCATAGAAAAACCCCACATTCTGGCCCATCCAAGCTTCTTCACCGTTTTTCTTGGTGATTGGCAATTCGCAATAAATATTAGGCGCTTTCTTAGCAACCTGGATGCCGTAAAACCGCATGGCCTTCCTGTGGAAATCCGGCCGGACCAGCATGGAAAAATGGCGTCCGATGAGTTCTTCTTCCTGGTATCCGGTGATTTTCTGTGCCACAGGGTTCACGAAGTTGAACAAACCCCTTTCATCTGTCATGAAAATTGCGTCGTTCGCGTTTTCCACTATCTGCGAGTAGCGTTTTTCGCTCTCGCGCATAGTGATCGTTCTCTCCGCGACCAGTTGTTCCAATTTCCTGCGCCGCCGAATATTGCCTGTTAATACAAGCGCTACGGCGGCGGTCAATACCAGACCGCTCAGAGCAGTAATCATACTTGACCTCGCCGGATGGAGCCTCTTACAACGGCTTTCGGGGTTATTCTTCCAGGGCCTGGCGTACCTTCACTGCTATATCCCTGTTGGAGAAGGGTTTTTGAATGAAATGGACCCCTGCATCCAAAACACCGTGATGGGCAATCACGTTGGCTGTATATCCAGACATGAATAGTACTTTCAAATTCGGATGATCAGGCAGCAGCTTTTCGGCCAGGTCACGGCCGTTCATCTCAGGCATCACAACATCGGTTATCAAGAGATGCAGCCTGCCGGGATGCTCCTTTGCCATGGCCATTGCTTCGTAGGGACTGGATGCCTCCAATACTTTGTAGCCGAGGCGTTCAAGAATTCTTTGAGTTAACTTCAGAATTGAGGCTTCGTCTTCCACAATCAGGAGGGTTTCACCCGATCCGAACGGGATATCTTGAGCCGAATCTTCTTCGGTCTGTTTAGGTGCATCAATATGACGGGGCAAATAGATTCTGAAGGTCGTTCCTTTTCCCATCTCACTGTAAACATTAACGAAGCCTTCATTTTGTTTGACAATACCATAGATCATGGAAAGGCCGAGTCCCGTGCCTTTGCCCACTTCTTTGGTGGTGTAAAACGGTTCGAAAATCTTCTCCAGCGTCTGCCCGTCCATACCACGCCCATCGTCGCTTACCGCAAGGAGTACATATTCACCCGGTACAAATCCAGGGTGATCCGCACAATATTCTTCGTCAAAACGAATGTTTTCGGTTTCGATGGTTATCTTTCCCACATCAAATATTGCATCCCTGGCATTAACGCAGAGATTCGCAAGTATCTGATCCAGCTGTGAGGGATCAATTTTCACCGGCCAAAGACCAGGCCCCGGTTCCCAGAAAAGATCGATGTCTTCACCGATAAGACGCCGGAGCATCTTGAGCATGCTCTCTACTGTTTCGTTGAGATCGAGAACCTTGGGATCAATTGTCTGCTGTCGGGCGAAGGCCAAAAGCTGCCGTGTTATGTCTGCTGAACGTTTCGCTGCTGCGAGAATCTCTTTCAAATCACCCTGTAAAGGGTCTTCCGGAGGCACTTTGTCGATTGCCATTTCCGCATACCCTGTTATCACACTCAGCATGTTATTGTAATCGTGAGCCACACCCCCGGCCAGGCGGCCGACCGATTCCATCTTCTGTGCTTGAAGCAGCTGGGATTGGAGTTTTTTATGTTCCGCCTCAATTTTCTTTCGTTCCGTTATATCCTCTGCGGCACCTAAAATACCTACAATTTCACCCTCGTCGTTTCTGACCGGCGCAACTGAAAGGCTGATAGGAACCAATGAACCGTCTTTTTTCAACCGCATAAGCTCTTCGCCGAAAAAAGAGGCGCCGTTTAGGACCCTTTCCCGCAACCTATCGAGCTCATGACTCTTGTCGTTTGGAACAATGGGCAGGGGCTTGCCCATGATTTCTTCAGCGCTCCAGCCGAATATCCTTTCAGCGGAGGTGTTCCAGCTTGAAACAGTTCCATCAACATCAACTGTATACAGGGCCACCGGTGAACAGGCAATCATGGCGCGCTGGTATTCTTCACTGTTTCGAAGCGACTCTTCAGCCTGTTTTCTGGCGTCGATATCGACGATGGTCGTAAGGAAGTAAAGGGGTTCTCCCCGGGCATCGCGCCACACTGCTACACTTACATCCGCCCATAGTAATTTGCCGCTTTTGTGAATATACCGCTTTTCGAAACGTTCGGCGCTTTTCTCTCCAGCCAGTAGTGGAGCGACTATTTTTTCAATCTCCTGGATATCTTCAACTGGAGTGAGCTCCTGCCATCTTTTGCCCTGCAATTCATCCTGGGTATATCCTAAAAAATAGGCAAAAGCTTTGTTTGCACTCACTTCCCCGGTAGGCAATGTTATTGATTTACCTACATTCGAAGCTTCGAAAACATACCTAAACCGATCAAGACTTTCCTTCAAAGCCTTGGTTTTTTCGGCCACCTGGCGGCGCAATGCCCACACCCATAAAACCGCGAGTAAAACGACAATCAGTAGTGGAACGATAACTATTGCAGAATATCTCAGCGCATCCATTAACGAAGTTGACTTATCCTTGTAAACACCGAGCCACTTGTCATGGATTTCCCTGTATTCACCGCTGTTCTCCAAAGCCTTCAGCCCTTCGCTGAACTGAGCCAGCAAGGCTTTTCGGCTTTTGGAAGACGCAAAGCAGTATTCAAAGGCTACAATCGGTTTTTTCCCAGGAACCAGATTTGACCACCCGTGTTTGTCTATTAAGTAATGCGCCGTCATTAGTGATACCAACGCGCAGTCATATTTACCATCCCTTAACTCGACCAGGGCTTTTTCCTGGTCGACCACCGCTTCCACCTGTTTTTCCAGGCCGTTTTCTATCGCAAAATCATGCAGTATGTCGCCTTTTTCAACAACGATACGCTTCCCGGAAAGATCCTCGACAGAGCCAGGTGCGGGACCTTCGCCTTTTCTCACCACGGCCACGTAGTTACTGACTGTGTGGGGCTGGGTGAAACCGAATTTAAGTGCCCGGGCAGGCGAATAAAACATGCCCTGCATGGCATCTATTCTGCCGCTTTCCAGGGCCTGCAACCTTTCCGTCCATCTGCCAAGCCTGATTTTTATATCCAAACCCATTTCACGAGCAATTGCCATGGCCAGATCGACGTTGTATCCCGTAGGGCGCCCGTTTTCATCCAGGAATTCATATGGCGGGAAGTTCCGATCCCCTCCGACAACTATCGGTCGATCAGTCGGTAGCTGCATCGAGGCAAACCACTTTGAATGAAGATGCCGATATGTTCCGTCCGCCATAGCGATGGCCAACCCCTCGTTGAGCAGAGCAAGGGTTTGGCGATCGCCCTCATGGACTGCGAAACAAAAATCCTGCTTGAAACCCTCAACAGGCCGGTCTATGACGCGCAGATCGGTGAGGCCGGTTTTCTGGATCAAAAGCAGTGCTACCAACCGTTGGGCGACAACCGCATCATACCGGCCTTCGGACAGTCCTCTCAGGGCGATTTCAAAACTTGCCGTGGTATGGATTTCAATTCCCCTGTCCTCTCGCCTTAAGAATTCCTCGGCGTTATCACCCTCCATGACCGCGACTTTTCGCCCTCGTAGATCGGCAATGTCCGTTATGCCGGTTTCACCGCCGCGCACCACTATAGCCCCGTGCAAAGACATGTAAGGCACAGTGAAATCGAACAAAGCCTCCCGCTCGGGGGTCCGTCCAACCAGGGGAAGCGCCTCTATCTCGGATCTCTCCAGCCAGCCGCGAACTTCGAACCACGGACCCGTACGGAAGGTGACATCCCGCCCCATCGCCGCCAGGGCAGCTCGCATCAATTCAACAGAAAAACCGGACGCCTCGCCGTTCTCATCAACGAAACTGAAAGGCGGATATTCAATTTCAGCTCCTGAACGCACTGGTTCCAACGAGGTTGAATCAGATTCACCTGCAAAGGCGGGAAACATGCATGCAAAAACAGCACAGACACCTAAAACGGCCGCCGAGATCCAGGCGATAAAATTCGATTTCACTTTGTGGTCCTTCCTCCTCATCATTCCGCCACCTCGTTGCGGCTTGAAGGCTGCGAGTAAACCGGCTTCTTCTAAAAGCAGTGCCCTACTTCCAACTTTTTGACCTGGGGTTTTACCTTCCCTTAAAAAGCCTCCTGGAAATGACTGCAGAAAAAGGCCTTCGCATCGAGAAAAATGTTATGATGGTGCGGCCAAAAATTGATTTTTTGCCAATGGCGGGTTCAACACCACAGGGCATTTCCGAAAAGCTCTGTGCAATTCATTGCCTCCTACAGTCCATCCGGTATTTGCGGATGAGAATTTTATATCATATCACACTATGAAAACACCACACCCGGTCATTTGAGGTCGTAAAAGTCAAAATAACGATGTCCTTCGGGGTCGGAATCGCT
>CAYXDR010000127.1:0-1401 GCA_964463515.1 uncultured Desulfobacteraceae bacterium
ATACCTCCGCCGATGTCGAAAATAATATTTTTCAGAGGTGTCCCCATCGGCACTTCGACAAGGCCGATATTCTTTACAGACCCTGTAAGGGCGAAAACCTTGGTTCCCTTGCTGTTCTCGGTTCCGAGGTTTGCATACCAAGCTCCGCCGTTGCGGATGATCTGAGCGACGTTTGCATAGGTCTCAACGTTGTTCAACACGGTGGGTTTCTTGAAAAGCCCCTGTTGCGCAGGGAAAGGCGGACGAGGCCGCGGCATGCCCCGTTTTCCTTCTATCGAAAGCATCAGCGCGGTTTCCTCTCCGCACACGAACGCACCCGCCCCCTGGTAAACTTCAAGATCGAAATCAAAGCCGCTGCCCAGGATATCTTCACCAAGCAACCCGAAATCCCTGGCCTGGGAAATTGCGATATTAAGCCTTTTCACGGCAAGCGGATATTCCGCGCGGCAATAAATATATCCATGATGAGCGCCCACTGCCCGGGCTGCTATGACCATTCCTTCAAGCACCGCGTGCGGGTCGGCTTCAAGTACGCTCCTGTCCATGAAGGCCCCCGGGTCTCCTTCGTCGGCGTTACAGAGCACGTATTTTACATCCCCGGGTGATTTTGCTGCAAAACTCCATTTTAGGCCGGTGGGAAAACCAGCCCCACCCCTGCCCCTGAGGCCCGAAGTTTTGACTTCCTCCACGATATCGGCGGGAGCCATTTCGAGCAATGCCTTCGCGGCGCCGAAATACCCGTCCAGGGAGATATAGTCTTCTATGAGTTCCGGATCGACGATGCCTTTGTTCTTAAGCGCAAGCGAATGCTGCCCCGAGAAAAAGGCTATGTCATTCAAGTGCGGGACTACTTTTTTAGTGGTCGGATCCTTATAGAGCAGTTTTTCCACCGGCCGGCCGTTCAAAAGATGTTCATCGATAATTTCAGAGGCATTTTCCGCCTTAAGCTGAACATAAAAAATCCCGTCCGGCTGCACCACCATAACAGGACCTTTTGCACAGAAACCGTTGCAGCCGGTTTCCACCACCTTGAAACGGTCTTCCAGCCCCCGCGAGGAAATTTCCTTCCGGAAAGATTCGATCACCGCTATGCTACCGGTGGCATGGCACCCGGTTCCTCCGCATATCATCAGGTGCTTGACCCCCGAATCCTCTGTTTCGGCCCCCATCCCCATCCTTAGGGCGGTCTGGCTTGCATGTTTCTTCTTTATTTCGTGAAGATCCTGCACGGTCAGTTTCGGCATTTACTTCCCTCCGGGTATTCTACTTGGCTATTTTATGGGCTTGGGGCCGAACGCTTCCCCTATTCATAGCGGCTGAGGATTTCGAGGACTCGATCTGCCCTCACCCCTCCATGGGTGTCTGAATCCACAACCATCACCGGTGCGAGTCCGCAGGCAC
>CAYXDR010000127.1:1411-8222 GCA_964463515.1 uncultured Desulfobacteraceae bacterium
ACCCAGGCATCTTACCGCTTCGAGAGAAAACCTCCTGTCTTCAGTCGTGCCCCCCACCTCAAGGCCGTATTCGGATTGTATCCTGCTGACTACCTCCGCGATCCCGAGCACATAGCATGCAGTTCCCATGCATACCTTTATGGTGTGCCGCCCTTTCGGTACCATCGAAAAATACGAATAGAAAGTCACCACCCCGTAAATCGTGCTTCCAGGCATATTAAGGCCCCGGCCGATATAGCGCTGCAGTTCCACCGGCAGGTATCCGGCGATTTCCTGGCATTCTTCCAGCACCGGGATGAGGTTGACCTGTTTTGTTTTATACCGCTCGATCACCTCATCCACCTGCTCCATGATTTGCGGAGTTAAATCGGGGTTTACGTCCCACAGTTTTTTTGTAAAATTCATATCTTGCCTCTCCGGTACACTTTGTATTGCCATGTTCGACGGATAATCCGCATGTTTTCGCTTCACGCCGCGGCTGACACGTTTTTTTCGATCTTTACCGCACAAACCTTGAACTCCGGAATCTTGGCCACCGGATCGACCGCTGAGTTTGTGAGCACATTGGCCGCGGCCTCGGCGAAGTGGAAAGGTAAAAACACCGTTCCTTCCACGGCTTTTTCCGAAACCTGGGCAAGGGCCGTCAACTCGCCCCGCCTCGAAATCACCCGAACAGGCTCACCATCGGACACTCCGCACATTTCCGCATCGTCGGGCGACATTTCAACGAAACAGCCGGGTGCGAGATTGTTCAGCCCGGTGGTCTTCATCGTCATCGTGCCGGTATGGTACTGGAACAACACCCTGCCGGTGGTCAGATAAAACGGATAGTCAGAGTCCGGGACCTCGTCCGGAGGAATAAAGTCGATTGCGTGGAAAACCCCCAGTCCGCAGGCAAACCGGTCTATATGAAGGCAAGGAGTGCCTGGGTGGTCTGTATCAGGGCAGGGCCAGTGGATGCCTCCCTGTTCCAGGCGGCGGTAATTGATTCCCCGATAACTGGGCGTAAGCTCTGAAATCTCTTCCATTATCTCGTCGATCCCGGAATAATCCAGCCTGTAGCCGAGTCTGGAAGCCAAGGCCGTCAATATCTTCCAGTCCTCCATCGCCTCTCCGGGCGGATCAACGGCCTTGCGCACCAACTGGACCTTTCTTTCGGTGTTTACGAAGGTCCCGTTTTTCTCGGCGAACGCGGTGGAGGGCAGGACCACGTCGGCCTCCATGGCCGTTTCGGTAAGAAAAATATCCTGAACAACCAGAAAATCCAGGTTTCCAGCAGCTTTTTTTGCATGGTTCAGGTCCGGGTCCGATAACATCGGGTTTTCACCGATAATGTACATCGCTTTGAGATCCCCTGTAAAAGCCATCCCCATCATCTCAGTGGCGGTAAGCCCGGGACGGTCCGGAAGATCCCTGACCCCCCATGCCTCTCCGAAACGTATCCTGATGGACGGATCAGCCACGGGTTGATATCCGGTGTAAACCGTCGGAAGCGCTCCCATATCGCAGGCCCCCTGGACATTGTTCTGCCCCCGAAGCGGATTCACCCCGCCTCCGGAAACTCCTACGTTTCCGCATAGCATAGCCAGGTTGGCCAGGGATTTAACGTTGTCTGTACCGCTTATATGCTGGGTGATTCCCATGGCGTACAGAATTGAGGCGGCAGGCGCCCCTGCATAGAGCCTGGCCGCTTCAGCCAAATCCTCGGCGGGGATACCCGTGATTTCCTGCACATATTCCGGTGTATATTTCTCCACAGCCTGTTTCATTTCATCCAAGCCGACAGTCCGCTCCTTGACATAATTTTCGTCATAGAGGCGGTCGCGGATTATTACATGCATCATCCCGTTTATCCAGGCAACATCGGTGCCGGGAGTCTGCCTCAGCCATTTATGGGCAAAACGGGTGATCGGTATCCTGCGCGGATCCACCACGATAAGTTTCGCACCCAGGCGGGTGACAGCCCTTTTCACATAAGAGGAGAGTACGGGATGATTCTCGGTCGTGTTGGACCCGGTTATCAAAATCACCTGCGCCTTTTCGATGTCCTCTATAGGGTTTGTCATGGAACCACTTCCAAAAGCGGCGGCAAGACCTGCCACCGTGGAGGAGTGTCAGAGGCGCGCACAGTGGTCGACATTGTTGGTGCCGATCACCGCCCTGGCGAATTTCTGCGCGATGTAGTTTTCCTCGTTGGTGACTCGGGCACTGGAAAGCACTCCTATAGAATCCGGCCCGAATTCATCCCTGACGGCCCGGAGCTTTTCGGCCACGAGATCGAGCGCCTCATCCCAGGAAGCCTCGCGGAATTCACCGTTTTTGCGTATCAACGGGGTTTTCAGGCGCCCCGAATCACCAAGGAAATCATAACCGAACCTGCCCTTGACACAGAGGCTTCCATGGTTGGGGCCGGCATCCTCCGCACCGGTCACTTTTACAACACGGTTGTCTTTCACATGAAGGTCCATCTGGCAGCCAACGCCGCAGTATGGACATGTGGTCCTGACTTTTTCGACCTCCCAGGGCTTCCCTGCGAAACGGCTCGGTTTTGCAATCAATGCACCCACAGGGCATACTTGAACACATTCCCCGCAGAAGACGCAATCTGAACTGCTGTAAGGAAGGTCTCCCGCTGTCACAATTTTGGAGTCAACCCCCCTGTAACCAAACGAAATCGCCTGATTGACCTGGATATCGTTGCACGCCTGCACACACCGCCCGCACATGACACAACGGCTGAAATCACGCAAGATCAAATCATTTTCTTCGACAGGGTATCGAGTCGAGCTTTCCGGGAATCTCACGGTTTCCACCTGGTATTCATAGGCCAGATCCTGAAGCCTGCAGTCACCGGAAGCCTCGCACGTCGCGCAGTAATGGTGTCCGGAAGCCAAAAGCAGCTCGATATAGCCCTTCCGCGCATTCAACACCCTTTGCGAGTTGGTTTCGATCTCCATACCGCCTGCTGCCGGCGCTGCACAGGATGCCACCAGGTTGCGCGCTCCCTTGACTTCCACCACGCACACCCGGCATGCACCTGTAGATTCCGCTCCCTGTAGGTGGCAAAGAGTGGGAATGTGAATACCGTGACGCCGGGCGGTTTCCAGAATTGTTTCGCCGGCTTTGAAGTCAACCTCGATGCCGTCTATCGTAAGGAAATTTTCAGCGCCCATTTCTGCTCCTGTTATCGTTTTTTGCCTGTAAAGAAACTATAGAAGGTATCCTGTGAAGGAATGCCCGCGCACTATAACAGAAAAGAACGAAAAATTTAAAGCTTTTTTATCGCAGGTGTGAGTCTGCTCCGGGTTTGACTTTTCACTGATGTCAATTATAATTCATTGCATCATCTCAACACAAACAGCCCCGATCAGCGTTTTTTCAGGAGTGATTATCATATGGCCAAAGATTACTACAGCATTCTAGGTGTCGACAAAAACGCTTCCAAAGAAGATATCAGGAAAGCCTACCGGAAACTCGCACGAAAGTGGCATCCGGACATCAACCCGGGGAACACCGAGGCTGAAACCAGATTCAAAGAAATATCCGAAGCCTACGACGTTCTAGGCAAGGAAGACAAACGAAAACTCTATGACGAATTCGGCGAAGAAGCTCTCAGGCAGGGATTCGACGCAGACAAGGCGCGACAGTACAAAGACTGGGAAAAGGCAAGGAGCAGGTCACAGACCGGCGGCCAGGGCGGGTTCGGCCGGTACCAGAGCTACGAAGACATTTTCGGAGACCTGTTCGGCGGCGCAGGGCAAAGCCGAGGGTTCCAGGGGTTCGGTGGCCGGGCCGCCGTAAACGGCCGAGACCTGGAGCACCACATGACGATAGACCTGCTCTCCGCCTTGAAGGGTTTTGAAACCGAGATTTCCCTTAAAGGTGAAAAATCATGTACTGTATGCCGCGGAACAGGCACAGATCCCTCCTCCCCGAGAACAACCTGCACTACATGCGGAGGATCCGGAAGGCTGAATATAGCCGGGGGTCCGATGAATTTCACCCGGGTCTGCCCCGACTGCGGGGGCCATGGAACCGTGGGCAGACCCTGCCCGGCCTGCCAGGGAACTGGAAGGGTCGAGGGGATTGAAACGATAAAAGTGACCATTCCGCCGGGAGTCCATGAAGGTTCTAAGGTTAGGGTGGCCGGCAAAGGAGAGCCAGGAGTTGAAGGAGGAAAACCCGGCGACCTTTTCCTGGTAATTCACATCAAGCCCCACAGACTGATTTCCCGGGAAGGGGATAACCTCGTAATGGAGCTGCCCGTTACGGTCAAAGAAGCGGTGGCTGGAGCATCGATCAATGTTCCTACGGTTGACGGGGAGGTGAAAGTGAAAATTCCACCAGGAAGCCAGTCCGGCCAGACCCTTAAGTTGAAGGGGAAAGGAGCCGTAAACACCCGGAGCAAAAAGCGCGGGGATCTCCTCTTGAAGCTGGTGGTGAAGGTGCCCAGGGCTTCGGACGAAGGGCTGCTTAAGGCGGCTGAAACAATAGATAATTTTTACAGCGAAAATGTAAGAACCAAATTGAAATTGTAAAACCGCCTCAAGTCAACCAAATCCACCACATGGTTTTCCATCGAGGAACATGGGGAAAGGGACCGGGACTCACCAGCCGGAGCGCGATTCCAGGATCCGGTCCCTCAAATCCTCCAGGATCGCATCGAACTGCCTTCGCATCTCCAGCATCTGCCGCCTCATGTGGAGGACGACCTCAACGCCTGAAAGATTGACTCCCATCTCTTCGTAAAGGATTTTTGCAATGCGCACATTTTCCATCTCTTCGATGGATAAATGCTTAACATCCGAATCCTCAAAGCATCTGGGGCAGATAATTTCCTCTGCTTCCAGTTCAAAAAGAAAACTTTCCTCGACCTTGAACAAATCGAGTGCTTCGGTCATGGTCCAGAATTCTTTTTCCATATGCACCGCCTCTGGTTACAGCAATTTCTCCGGGCTTTTACATCGTTAACCCCGAACCGTCCTCTTCCATACCCATCTAAGGCGCAGGGCGTTGCCGACCACGCACACGGAACTCATCGCCATGGCCGCAGCAGCAAACACCGGATTCAAAAGGATACCGAAAAAAGGATAAAAAACACCTGCTGCGACCGGTATCCCCAGGGAATTATAAAAAAAGGCCCAGAAAAGATTTTGCTTGATAATTCTCATCGTATGAAACGAAAGACTTATAGCCATCGGAACGGCTGTAAGATCCTCCCTCATCAATGTAATGTCGCTCGCCTCCATGGCAACGTCGGTTCCAGCCCCCACCGCTATTCCTATGTCTGCGGCGGCAAGCGCCGGGGCGTCGTTTATCCCGTCGCCCACCATCGCCACCACCCGCCCACTGTCCTGGAGTTTCTTGATTTCATCGGTCTTCTCCCCCGGAAGAACTTCGGCCCTTATTTCCTCAATGCCCAGTAACGTTCCCACAGACTCTGCGGTAGCCTTGTTGTCCCCGGTGAGCATCACGGTCTGAAGCCCCATCTTTTTCAGCCTATGGACGGCTTCGGCCGCGGACGACTTCGGTTGATCCGAAAAGCCGATAACACCAAGGCATTCTTCCCCCAGGGCAACCAGCACGCAGGTCTTTCCCTCATCCGAAAGCCGGGCGGCCACTTCGGCGAGGTGGTTCATGTATATTCCTCTTAGTTCCATGAGCCGCAGGTTGCCGAGAATACACCTTTTCCCCTCGAGTTTAGCTTCAGCACCGAAGCCTGAAAGAGCATTGAAATCCTTCACCGGTTCCGGCTCAATGCCTTCAGCGCGCGCCGCTGCCACAAGGGCCCTAGCAAGCGGGTGTTCGGATGCAGCCTCCACGGAAGCCGCCACCTGGAGGAGCTTTTCCCTGCCGGCATCCCCTGCTGGTATGATATCGGTCACAGCGGGCAGTCCTATGGTGAGGGTGCCGGTTTTGTCAAACACCACCGTATTAAGTTTGTACGCCTTCTCCAGGCTCTCTCCTCCCTTTATCAGCAAACCGTTTTCAGCCCCCAGGCCGGTGCCGACCATAACCGCTGTCGGTGTAGCGAGCCCCATAGCGCAGGGGCAGGCAATGATCAAGACCGATATGAAATTGAGCAGCGCGCGAGTAAACACTGGTTCCGGAACAACGAAATACCAGACAGAGAAGGTAACCAAACCGATTCCGAAAACCACCGGCACAAAAACCGATGCGACCTTATCGGCGAGCCGCTGGATTCCCGCCTTTGAGCCCTGGGCTTCTTCCACGAGCCGTATGATCTGGGCGAGCGCCGTGTCCCGCCCCACCCTGGTCGCCTTAAAGGTAAAACCGCCGTGCCCGTTAACGGTGGCTCCATACACCTCGCTGCCGGTCTCCTTGGTAACGGGCATGCTCTCTCCTGTCAACATGGACTCATCGACGGATGAAGACCCGGAAACAACCCTGCCGTCTGTCGGGATTCGTTCCCCGGGCCTGACAACCACCTCGTCGCCGACCACAACTTCATCGACCGGAATCTCCATCTCCCTCCGCGTCGCACCAAGGCAATTTTCGGCTTCAGCCCCATCAAACGCTTGATAGCGGATGAAGTCTTCCCCCTGGTCTTGGCTTCGAGCAGCCTGCCCAGAATGATGAAGGCGACGATCATCGAGGCGCCGTCGAAATAAACGTGGGGCTCGATGCCCCCGGCTTGGAAAACCCCAGGGAAGAAAACGGCCAGAGAAGAATAAAAATAAGCAGCCGAGGCGCCCACGGCCACGAGTGAATTCATGTCTGCGGTCTTCTGCCTGGCCGCCTTCCAGGCCCCGGAAAAAAACCGTGCCCCAACCCAGAAAACCGCAGGAGT
>CAYXDR010000128.1:0-8218 GCA_964463515.1 uncultured Desulfobacteraceae bacterium
CTTCCTGTCAGAGTCTTTTATCGTGATCCATATTCTTTGTATTTTTCGAGCGGATTATAACACCCACAGCCGCCAGATCAAGGGGGGGGGAAGAGAGCGCGGGGTAAACCCGGCCCCTACATCCTGAAGGGAGATCGATTACGACAACGGCAACCGCTTCCCTTGCGCTCCGCTGACAACGACGATTACCCTCTCCCCTTCCTTCTCGACCATTCATACAGGGCGAGAGAGGCGGCGACCGCCGCGTTTAACGATTCCACACCTCGGTCGGCCATGGGAAAGCCCACGGCATTCTTACGGAACCTATCGGGAAGTCCAGGACCTTCAACCCCTACAAGCAACCCGAAGGCATCCGGAAGCTCCACGCCTCGGATATCCTTTCCCTCTGCTGACAGGGAAATGAGAGGCAAATCAGGTAAAAGATCAGTCACTGAAACGCCGGAACGTAGAGGAACCGAAAAAACCGCGCCGGCAGAAGCCCTCACAGCCTTGGGATGAAAAGGATTCGCACCTTCAGCCATCACGATCACTTGAGAGGCCCCGAAAGCAGAAGCAGATCTGATAACCGCACCCATATTCTCCGGATCCTGAAATGGAGCCAGCACACTGCACCCGTCGGGGAACCCCTCATCAGGTTTCCATTGCAAAAAAGGCGGTACAACTGCGCATATCATAGGGAAATCCGTTCCCAAAGTGTCCAGAACACGAAACAACCGGTTCGGCAGCTCCACCAACTCCATTTTCGAAGGAAGACGACCCGGACCCGGCATGCTCTTGCCCGTCGTGATCCAGAATTCACAGAGCTCCGGGTGCTTTTCAAGCATTTCATCCACCAATTTCTCTCCGCTTACCAGAGTCCTTCCGGCCTTTCTTATGCCCCTTGAGCCGCACAGTTTTTTAAGAAATTTAAAGGTCGGGTTATCACTGTTTTCCACTTTCCGGACCACCGGCTCGTGGTGGAATAAAAGCCAGGCCGACGAGGTTTTGCGCTTGAAGATTACCAGGCGCCGCCTGTGGGGGGTGCCGGGAATTGCATAGGCCCTGTCTTCAATCAGCTCGAATCCACCCCTGAACCGCTCTTCAGCCTCTGCGAGTTCGTCGCTGCACCCGGGGCCCTTCATCAGGATCACCAAACCTCCAGCCGTTATGCAGTATTTCACGGTTTCAAGGGTTTCCGGTATGGATAGAACCGCCCGTGATATGATTGCGGGCACTGAACAGGTGTATCCCGGACCGATTTTTCTCCCGACGATTTCCACCCCTTCCAGCCCGAGTTTTTCGACCGCCGAAGAGAGAAAGTCGATTCGTTTTCCACGGCCTTCTGCCAGGATCAGCTTGAGCTCTGGCTTATATATTTTCAGAGGAATCCCGGGAAACCCGGCACCGCTCCCCAGGTCCAGCAGGGAGGACGGCAAATCGGTCAAAAGAGCGGGGAAAATGGAATCCACATAATGCTTATAGACAATATTGGTGAAATTGTGGATGCGGGTAAGATTCAGTTCGGGATTCCGCGCACGCAGAAAGTTATGGAATTTCCACAGAAGACCCAGTTGAAAATCAGACAATTCAATGCCGCAGCTCCTTAGCAACGTATTCATGCCGCTCAAACCCGGCTTGACACCTACAAGACTTTTCGGCTCAACCCCTTTAACCATGCCCTCCCCTTCCTGCTTCTTCTCCCCGGACTGAAAAACATACAACAGCCGCGGCCTAACTTCAACAAAACGCGAAAAACACTTCTTTCAAGGTGATGCACACGCTACCTTGCACAGGTCAAAAATTCCACCCGGCGATTCCCATCCAGATATTGTTGTGATAGGTTCTTACTCGATTGATCTGAGGTTTTGTCGCTCGGAATACGACGTAAGCTGTTAGCTGTTAGCTTTTAGTCTTTAGCCATTAGCTGTCAGCTGGGCGGAAAAAACAACTATATTAAAAAACGGCCGATACCGATGCCGATAGCGACCCCGACCCCGAGGGACATCGCTATTTTGACTTTAAACGAACAACGCTGCGCTGGTAATCAAGTTGGTTGCTCACAGGGAGCCGCGAAGCGGCATGAACAAGCTTTTCATGGATAGACCAACGCCAAACACCAATTTTTTTCATCCCCGCTGGCCGGTGTTCCACGAAGACAACCATCTGCTGGTGTTGTACAAGCCGGCCCTCATCCCGGTTCAAAAGGGGATGCATGGCGGTGCGTCCATGCTGGACCTTGCAAAAAAGTGGGTGGCCCTGCGTTATTCCAAGCCCGGCCGGGTATACCTCGGCCTTGTCCACCGCCTGGATTACCCCGTGGCCGGCGTGATGGTTTTGGCCCGAACCTCTAAAGCCGCAGCGCGTTTATCCGCTCAATTCCGGGAAGGAAACGTCAGAAAAATCTATATGGCTGTGGTTGAGGGTATCCCTGAGCCTCGTCAGGCGACCCTCAACCACTGGATCGCCCGCAGCGGAAAACTCAGCCGGGTCGCCCATGCAGGGGAACAAGGCTCCCGTGAAGGGGTTCTTGAATACCGCGTCATCGCCCAGTCAGGGAAACAGGCACTGGTCGAAATTGACCTCAAAACAGGGAGAAAGCACCAAATACGGGTGCAGCTTTCCCATATCGGCCATCCAGTGCTGGGAGATTCTTTATATGGATCAACATCCCTGTTACCGGATGGTTGCGTGGCCTTGATGAGCAGACGTTTGTTTTTTTTACATCCCACAAGAAAAGTTTCCATGTCCTTTCAGAGCCCGGTTCCTGCCGGCTGGCCTTGGCCCGATCCGATTGATTCTGAACGCATTCCCGCCACATTGTGGACTTGGCGGCAAATGCGGAAAGAAACCTCTGATAAAGGAAGCACAGGATTTTTTCTTTGACATCAGAAATTGAGAAGCTATGATGACAACGAATAAATTTATAGAAACACAGAAAAGGAGGCCGGCAATATGGCGACAGGAACCGTAAAGTGGTTCAATGATCAAAAAGGTTATGGATTTATCGAACAGGAAAACGGTCCGGACTTGTTCGTACACTACAAAGAGATTATCGGGGAAGGTTTCAGAACCCTTTACGAGGGCGACAAAGTCAGCTTCGAGGTCAAGGAAGGCCCCAAGGGTCCTCTGGCGACCCAGGTCAACAAGTTTTGAAGTCGGTCTTTTGACCTTTTATGGCATTTCACTTCTCGGGTGAAATGCTTTTTTTTGACCTTTTGAAGTCGAATTATTAAAAAAAGATTAAAAAAAGCAATGATGCAAGTAAAGTTTTGGTCCGATCAGCCGATATAAAATTAAAGGTGATATAGACCGGCCTGGCTGTTCATTTTAGTGCGAGGGTTTGTGAGCATGGAGATAATTCCCACTGACAAAATCAAGGAGGGCATGGTTCTTTCCGCGGATGTACGGGACATAAACTCCAGGCTGCTTTTGGCAAAGGGCAGCACCATCAAACAAGGCCATCTCAGGGTATTCCGCATATGGGGAATAAGCGAAGTCGCTGTAACCAGTGGTCCGAACGAAGACCCAATAAGCGAATCCACGCCTGACCCTAAAACCCTCAAGGAAGTCCTGACCCGGACAAAAAAATTATTCAAACACGTGGACCAAGCTCACCCGGTGGTCAGGGATTTGCTTGACTCGGCAGTCAAGTATCGGAGCAGACCCGGAGGAGATCAAGGTAAAACCCCCCAATTGTCTTCGCTGAACTCCCTGGAGTGTGAAAATATCTCTAACAGAATAAAGTTTAAAATAACAAGAACAGAAATCCAGTTGCCTGAAATTCCTTCCTTCATTTCTGATTTGAACGAAGTAATCGCCTCACCGGTTTCATCTGCGGGGGACATCGCCGCGGTGGTGAACCGGAGTCCGAGTCTTGCGGCGCTGTTACTGAAGGTGGTCAATTCCGCATTTTACGGGTTTCCTTCCCGTATAGACAGCATATCTCGTGCGGTTACTCTGCTGGGTTCCAAAGAGATTTCAGGCCTTGCTCTTGGAATCAGCGTTATGAAGATTTTCAAAAACATTCCATTCGAAATAATAGACATGCGGTCTTTTCTGCGTCATAGTCTCTGCTGCGCCACCATATCAAGAATCCTCGGCGCGTACCGTAACATACACCAAACCGAGCAGCTTTTTGTAAGCGGCCTCCTGCACGATATCGGGCGGTTGATCATGTTCAAATATTTTCCCGGCGAGTCTCTTTCCCTGCTGGCACGCGCCAGAGTCGAAGAATCCCCCCTGATCGCAGTTGAAAAAGCATATCTTGGATACCGCCATACCGAAGTCGCTGGTCTCCTCTTGCGAAACTGGAAGCTCCCTTACAATCTGGAGGATTGCATTGTCAATCACCACTCGCCTTCCTCTGCTCAGGACCCGGAAAAGGCGGCAATAGTACACATGGCCGACATCATAACCAACGGACTGGGCATCGGGTCGAGCGGTGAATGTTACGTGCCTCCGATGGATGCCCCTTTACTGGAGAAAATGAATTTTTCACCGGCAATTTCAAAATCTCTTATTCGCCAGGCGGTTCACAAGATGGCCAGCATAGAAGAATTTTTCAGCGATGGTACAATGGAATTGTAAACGGAGCGATCATGCTGGATGACATCTCAAAAAATTCAACGGAACCAACCCCTTCCGAACTTGGGTACCTGAAATCCAGGCTGGAATATCTGGAGGAAGAAAGACGCTCCATCGGCGCCTCCCTGGACGATGCTTTATCCCTGGGAGATTTCCAGGAGGCCGTCAGAAGCCAGGCCGCCCCGGTTCAGATAGTTTCAGAATGCGAGACCAGGATAAGAAGGATCATGGAATTCGACACGTGTGCCATTTTTCTGGTCAACGAAAAGACCATGGATCTGGACCTGTGGCTCTGTTCACCCCCCCGATCTTCTTTTATAATCGAAGACGAAATCAACTTCATGATATTCGAAGGATTCGTTGCATGGGCGATTCGTGAGCACAGAGGAATAACCGTACCATCAAAAAAACTAGATAATGAAGTTATGCTTCATGTTATGGCTACAAGTGCCAGGATTCGTGGTCTTTTTATCGGGGTTTTCCCTCCAGGCCGCACAAGGAACGAAGATATCCCGCTCCAGCTTCTGTCGATAATTCTGAGAAGTACGGCCAATGCCCTTGAAAGCGTCGAATATTGCCGTGCCATAAGAGAACAAAAGCATGAACTCGAAAAAAAGGTAAACGAGAAAGCGAAAAAACTGCTTGACTACGAACGTCAACTGCAGAGGGCACAGAAGATGGAGGCTCTCGGTACGCTTGCAGGAGGAGTGGCACACGATTTAAATAATGTCCTTACGGGCATGGTTTCCTACCCGGACCTACTGCTCATGCAGCTGCCGGAAGACAGCCCATTCAGGCGGCCCATAAAAACCATCCGTGAAAGCGGCCAGAAAGCCGCGGCAATTGTCCAGGATCTTCTTACACTGGCTCGCCGCGGCATAAAAAACAACGTAATAGTTTTCAACATCAACAATGTGGTAAACGAATACCTCAAAAGCCCCGAACTGGACAGGCTGCGTTCCCAGTATCCATCCATGCAGATAACAACCGATCTCGACAGCGATCTTCTCAATATCAAGGGCTCTCCTATCCACCTGCACAAAACAGTGATGAACCTTGTTACCAACGCTGCCGAAGCTCTACAAGAGATTGAAAAGATACATATATCCACATTCAACTGCTACGTTGACGTCCCTTACAAAGGTTACGAAGAAGTCCACTGCGGTGAATATGCGGTTTTGTGCGTAGCAGACTCGGGCGAAGGAATATCCTCGGAGGACCGAGAGAGAATATTTGAGCCCTTTTATACGAAAAAGGCGATGGGAAGAAGTGGAACAGGCCTCGGCATGTCTGTGGTGTGGGGGACGGTAAAGGATCATGGAGGATATATCGATGTGGAAAGCAGTCCCGGTGCCGGAACAAACATAACTCTCTATTTTCCCGCAGTAAGGGAAAAACTGATTTCCGAGCCAGAGGGAATAACCCCTTCAGTGGATTACATGGGCAGGGGCGAGTCCATTTTAGTCGTTGACGACATAGAAGAGCAGAGGGAGATAGCCAAGACGATCCTCACCGAGCTCGGGTACCGCGTGGAAACGGCTGCAGGAGGTGAAACCGCCGTAGATATGACCGCCGTGAAACAATATGACCTGATCGTCCTGGACATGATCATGGATCCAGGGATAGACGGCTTTGAAACTTACATGAAGATATGCCGAAACAGGCCGGGACAGAAAGCCATCATATCAAGCGGCTTCAGCGAAACACAACGTGTAAGGGAAGCAAAGCGCTTCGGTGTGGGTGGCTATGTCAAAAAGCCCTACACGATAGAAAGTCTCGGCGTGGCGGTCAGGAAAACGCTGGACCAAAAAATATGATATCTTGACCTGTAAATTGATCTTCATGCGACAGGCAGTACTTCCAGGTGGGTCTGAATCAGGGAATGAACAGATTCCGGGTCGAAAAATTGGGATCGCTGGTCAAGTTGACACCGAGCCTTCTGAGCCCGGCCTCGTCTCCAGGGGTGGGGATATGCGTCATATGGACCTCACATCCCCGCAACTCTTTAAGTTTTTCTATCGCAAGCTGTGACGCGGAATTGGTGGTAGCGCTTATACTGAGTGCAATGAGAGCTTCCAGGAGATCCATACTCAAAGATCTTTCGTTCATGACCTCGGTTTTGAGGTTCCTGACCGCCTCGATTATATAGGGCGGCAGCAACTTTATCTTGTCGGGTATGCCTGCAAGATGTTTCACGGCGCGGAGGACCACGCTTGAAGCCGCATGCATACGCGGAGAGTTTCCGCCGGTCACAATGGTTCCGTCATGGAGCTGAATCGCCGCACCGCAGAATATTCCTTCACTGCCGCTTCCTTCGTTTTCGGTATCTACTGCGGCCTGCCTGGCTGCGGGCACCACCGGCCTGTCTGTGGGCTCAAGCGCAAAATCCTTTATAAAAAGTTCTACACGCTGCACGGTTTCCTTTTCTGAAAAACCCATAACATATTCACAACGATATCGGAAATACCTGCGTATCACCTCCTGCTTTGCAGCGTGCCTGGTCGCCTCATCGTCTATGATTGCAAATCCGGCACGGTTAACCCCCATATCCGTAGGCGAAAGATAAGAGGATTTTCCCCCGGTTATTCTATCAAGAATACGCTTAAGCACTGGGAAAACCTCAACATCTCGATTGTAATTGACGGCCTTTATGTCATAGGCCTCCAGGTGAAAAGGGTCTATCAGATTGAAATCTCCCAGGTCGGCCGTCGCCGCCTCATAGGCGATATTTACAGGATGCTTGAGCGGCAGATTCCAGATGGGAAAGGTCTCGAATTTGGCGTATCCGGCCTCGATACCCAGCTTGTAGTCATGGTAAAGCTGGCTCAGGCATGTAGCGAGCTTTCCGCTCCCCGGTCCCGGGCCAGTCACAAGCACGATGGGTTTTTCGGTTTCAATATATTCATTGGCCCCGTAACCGCCCCCACTGACAATCAAATCAACATCTGTTGGATAGCCTTTTGTAAAGCGATGCGTGTAGACCCGAATGCCGCGGCGTTCGAGCCTGTTCTTGAAAATCACGGCGGAAGGCTGGTTGTCGAATCGGGTTATGACGACACCTAGAACCGCTATTCCCCACTGCCTAAGGTCGTCGATCATCTTCAGTGCATCCGAATCGTAGGTTATCCCGAAATCAGCCCTGATTTTTTTTCGCTCAATATCCCCTGCAAAAATACAAAGCAGAATATCCGCCTTGTCTTTAAGCTCCTGCAGAAGGCGCATTTTGACATTAGGATCATAGCCGGGCAGCACCCGGGCGGCGTGGTAGTCGTAAAACAGCTTTCCGCCGAATTCGAGATAAAGTTTATTGTCGGATTTTTCCGCTCTCTTCAAAATTTCCGCTGTCTGTTCCTCTACATACCTACGATTGTCGAAAGCCGCCGGTGTACTCATTGGTTTCTCCGCATTGTGGTCAAGATCGATAGCAATTTCGGGGAGCTGATTGCCTCCTCCGGAAAACTCATTTTCCGGCTCATTACTATCAACGAAAAAGAAGCTCTTCAAGAAGTTTCTGTACACGGGAAACCGGCGGAGTTTGAAACTATAAATCTTTGATTGACAGCTCACAGCGCTTTTGAGTAGCATGAGGCCGCATATCGCCAGAAAAAACCTTCTCAACCCAGAGGCCCGCCATGGATGATTTCAAACTGCTGCT
>CAYXDR010000129.1:0-8216 GCA_964463515.1 uncultured Desulfobacteraceae bacterium
GAACGGCTTTCTGATTCCCGGGGGAAGACAGATAGTCCAGTGCGCACATGGCCAGGGCTTTTGTACCGTCGAGCAAGGCCTTTTTACCTCTGTCGGTCCTGGTTGCATCCGCGAATCCGGTGGAGTGAAGAGCAGTGCTATCATCGCAGATTGAAATAAACGGCTGAATAACAGGAAGGACCCAGCTCAGGTTGCCGAGGTCGGTTGAGCCGGAAGGCTTGTTCTTTTCGGTGATTTCGAGCCCGAGTAGAGCCGCTTGCTCCGCCCAGAGTTTTTCCAGCGTATGATTTCGTTTTATGGGATCGAGAGAAGGGGGCTCGACAGTAACTTCACAGCGGCAGCCTGCTGCCATGGCCGCCCCGTCACAGCAGTGCCGGAACCGGGTAAACAGCCCGTCGAGCACTTCCTTGGTTCCTGCGCGTATGTAAAAAAGGCCTGATGTATAATCCGGTATAACGTTCGGAGCGTCGCCTCCGTGGGTGATAATGCCATGGACCCGGGAATCATCCGTGGTTTGCTGTCGAAGTGCGGAAATGTTGTTGTAGGCTCCCACCATGGCGTCAAGGGCGTTTAGGCCCATTTCGGGGGCAGCAGCCGCATGGGCGGTTCGGCCGAAAAACTCCGTGGTGGCCTTTATGCGGCCCAGGCTGTTTTCACCCACCAGATTTTCATGCCCTGGATGGGTCATGATCGCGATATCCATACCCTCGAATACACCTGCATCTGCCAGTCTTGCTTTACCTCCTCCTCCCTCCTCGGCAGGAGTTCCTATTACCGTGATGGAGGCTGAAAACTCCGGGCACGAATTCACAAGGGCCGTCGCAGCACCTATGGACATGGCTGCTATCATATTATGGCCGCAGCCGTGACCGATTTTTTCGAGAGCGTCGTACTCGGCCAGAAACGCGATTTTAGGACCGTGGGTATCGGCTTTTTGGGGTGCTGCATAAAAAGCTGTTTCGAGGCCGCCTAAGGGGGTTTTTACATTGAATCCGTGTCTTTCAAGGAATTCACATAACATGCGGCACGAACGGTATTCCTTGTAGGCTGTTTCCGGGTTTTTATAAAGAAAGCGGCTGATTTGATCCAGCTCTCCGGAAATGGAGTCAACCTCGGCCATCACTCTGTCTTTCAGGTGCTGCACTAGGGTCTCCTTTCGAGAAGTGCGAAATTGATAGAATCGGCCCTCGATGAATGGATGAGCGGTTGAATTTCGGAGCTTGGTTCGCAACGGGACAATCGAGGCTTGAGGGTATATACACCAAGTGGAGTGTTTTTTTCAACAGGTTTTGTTCAGAAAATGGGCTCAAACTGCCGGGTTTTTTTAATTGCATTTCACGACAGGGGTACAGAGCCCCAAAGGGGAGAACATGTTTTTCGTTGTCGTTGTCGTAATTGCGGTCGACATCGTGGTCCCGTGCCACCTGCCAGGGTGCCAATAAATCCACCAGGAATTGTAGTCGTCCTTTGCCGGTTTCAGGGAGACTTTGAAGAGGGATTGCAAAACAACGAGATTTGCCCGATAATTCCGGTCATCCGGACGCACTGGGGTGTTTTGGGTGGAATGCGGCTTCATGCCGGATATTGTTTTTACTTTCGTTGGAAAGGTTTGGCGTTTTGACAAAAAATATGCTGCATAAGGATCTGCTGTCCCGCGTCGCCATCAGGCGGCGCAGGGAGCCGGCGGAGATGGTTTACCAGGCATTGGAAGAAGCCTCTCCCGATCCTGATGACATTAAAAACAAAGTGGTTCTCGTGAAACCTAACGCCGGGTTTCTCCCCGAGCGGCCCGGGAGCGGTATGGTTACCGACAGTGAGACCGTGAGGGGCACCGTACGCTTTTTCCGCGACGCGGGAGCAGCCAAGGTCCTGGTCGGAGACGGGGCCGTTGCAGGCGTGGACGCCTCGGAGGCCCTGAGGGCCGCCGGAATCGAAAAGGCCGCTTTAGAGGAGGGAGCGTTGCCCGTGGACCTTGACAAGGGGCAACCCGTATATGTTGATATAGAAAATCCTATGGCGGTGGACCGGGTAAAGATTTCTTCCATCGCCTTCGAGGCGGATTTCATAGTGTCCGTGCCGGTTATGAAATCGCACATGAACACTGTTGTAAGCCTTGCGATCAAGAATTTGAAGGGGTGCCTCCATCGGCGTGAAAAGCAGCGTTTTCATCACCTGGCCGAAAAAGAACGTTTTCGGCGGTGGCACCATTGGAAAACCCTGGAACGGGCTGTTGCGGATTTGTACTCCGTGCTCCGGCCCTCCATGGTCGTGATCGACGGGATTGTAGCAATGGAAGGCATGGGCCCTTCCATGGGGGATCCGAAGCCGCTCGGGTTGGTGCTTGCATCGAGGGACACCTTGGCGGCGGAGCTGGTCTCTCTCCATATCATGGGTTTTCACTGGAGGGAGGTGCCCCATGTATTTTTGGCCGCGGAGAAGACCGGCGTCCATCTCCCGGATGAGGTTTCGTCCCTCGATGTCGACGGCGGGTTGCTGGAAAAGGTTACAAGCCCTTTCACCAGGGCCGTGGCCGAGGATATCTCCGCTCTTTTCCCATGTTTCGAGATTATTGAAGGAGATGCCTGCAGTGCCTGCTGTGCGACCGTGATGGCTTTTTTGAAACAGAAGGGGAGGCGCTACGAGGACAGAAAGGCGGGCAGCCTGAGGATAGCCCTGGGGAAAAACATAGATTTGGATCTGGTGGACGATAAAACGATTCTGCTGGGAAACTGCACTGCCAAGCTGCGCACTCGGGGCCGGTTTCTGGCCGGCTGCCCGCCCGTGGGCTCTGACATAGAAAGGGAGATCGAGGACATGGATCGGGAAAGCGGCTTGGAAACCCTGGCCGGGAAGTCAACAGGAAACAGGGAGGACCGATCATGACTCCGGACTACATACGGGGATTACTGGAGCGGCTCAAAAACAACGAAGCCACGGTTGAAGAGGTTATGGATCGCTTGAAAGGGCTGCCTTTCGAAGATATAGGATTCGCTAAAATCGATCACCATCGCGGACTTCGTAACGGGCAGCCGGAGGTAATCTACGGTGCGGGAAAGACTCCGGAGCAGGTGGCGGAGATTTTTTCCCGGCTTGCTTCCATCAACCCTAATGTAATCTGTACAAGGGTGGAGGAGTCCTCGGCTGATGCTGTCAAGAAAGTTGTGCCCGAGGCTCGCTATCACCGCGTCTGCTCCGTGGTGGAAGTGAGCCGTTCAGCGTCCGACCCTGTGGGGCTGGTGGTTGTAGCGGCCGCCGGGACCTCGGATCTTCGGGTTTCCGAGGAAGCCGCCATTTCCCTCGAGGTAATGGGCAGTCGTGTGGAAAGGCTTTACGACGTGGGAGTGGCGGGTATTCACAGGTTGTTCGCTTATAGGGAAATCCTGGTAGAAGCCAATTGTATCGTGGCTGTTGCAGGAATGGAAGGTGCCCTTCCTTCGGTGATAGGAGGCCTGGTTGACGTACCGGTGATCGCCGTTCCCACAAGCGTGGGTTACGGTGCCAGCTTCGGGGGGATTACCGCGCTTCTGGCAATGCTCAATTCCTGTGCCTCGGGGGTGAGTGTCGTTAATATAGACAATGGTTTCGGTGCCGCCTACCAGGCGGACATGATCAACAAGCTGGCAAGCGGGGCCAGGAACAGCCGCTTATCCGGCGCAGCGGTCAAGCGTCGGCCCTCCTGAGATAAATCTCCAGCCGTTCCACAAGCAGTGACAGGGACAGCGTAAGTGCAAGATAGAGTGCCGTCACCGTAATCCATACCTCGAAGGTCAGATATGTCGCCGACATCAATTCCATACCCTGGAAGGTGAGTTCTGGAATCGATATCACCGATACGATGGCCGAGTCCTTGATCGTCGAAATGAACTGACCTGCAAGAGGCGGAAGTATCCTTTGAATGGTCAGGGGAAGAATTATATGGCGCATTTGCTGGAATTTGGAAAGTCCCAGAGCATATGAAGCTTCCCACTGGCCTTTTTCAATGGACTGAATTCCGGCCCGCACGATTTCCGTGATGTAGGCTCCTTCGAAAACAGCCAGTGTCACCAGTGCCGAAAGAAATGTGGAGAAGAGGGCGGGAGGGGCGAACAGAAAAGAGAGAAAGCTTTTGACTTCATTTGAGCGGGAGCCTATGAAATCGTCTATTCCGAGCGAGGTGGTGATGTACCCGCTTATGAAGTAGTAGAAAATGAATATGAGGACGAGGGGTGGCAAGTTCCTTATAACACCGACGTAAAGGCCTGAAAAAAACCTGTTTACGGGGCTTTTGGATATTCTCAGCACACCCATGACGACGCCGATCACCGTGGCGGCCAGGGTTGCCCAGACACTGAGCCTTATGGTCGTCAGGAGGCCCTGCAGGAGGATGCCGGAAGTCCATCTGCCTGCCTCCTGGTCGTAGCGGAGCAGGTATTGAGGCAGAGCGGACCATTCCCATTTGTAGTGAAGCGTGCCGGCGATCCGGTGAAACAGCCAGAATGCGCCTGCGAGTATCACGACACCGAGAATGAGATCGAGAGTGGTAAGCTTTATTCTTTTAATTTTCACTAAATTTTCACTAAATCGCCTGCCGTAATCAAGAGGCGGTTTTTGGGCAAAAGGACCATTTCCAGATGGAAACTATTTGAGGCGGTCCTCCCAATCCACAGTCTCAAACCAATAGTGTTTGCGCTCCTCCAGCCATCCTTCGGCTTTCACAACTGTTATCCAGTTGTTGAAAAAATTTATCGTGTCGAAGTCACCCTTCTTGACTGCAAATCCGATGGGCTCCGTTGTAAAGGTTTCATCAAAGGGTAGAAAGAGTTTTTCCGGATATTTCAAAGCCATGTATGCCGGAGTCGGTGCAGAGGCGACCACCGCGTGGGCTTTGCCGTTCAAAAGTTCCTGAAATGCCTGTGATTCATCGTCAAATTGCCTGATTTGAGCTTTCGGCATGTATTTTTTCGTGGCCGCCACGGGCGTGGCTGCAAGACGGACCGAAACAACCACATCAGGGCGGTTGAAATCATCCAGGCTTCTAAAGCCGGCGGACAGTTCCCTGTGCGCGACCATGGACATGCCCGTGACATCGTAGGGAATGGTGAAATTCACCTTCAGGTTTCGCTGGGGAAGAATCCCCATGCCTCCGATGATTACATCGAATTTTCCGGTCAAAAGCGCGGGAATGATCCCTGACCATTTGGTTGGCACGAATTGTACCTTTACTCCCATGTCTTTGGCCAACCGGGTTGCTACATCGATTTCAAAGCCTATCAGTTCGCCGTTCTTGTCTTTCATGGCCCATGGCTTGAACGTGGACATTCCCACGCGGAGCACTCCGCGTTTAAGGACCTGCTCTATGGTGCTTTCCTGGATCAACCGGTCCTGGATTTCCGCCGCGGATGCCCATGGCACATCTGTGACACACGAGATAAGTGCTAGAGACAACACCGACAAAAAAAATGATTGTTTCATCTTTTTATCCTCCTGAAACTCTTCTAATTTGAAAATTGACAATCCGGTTCGTCTAAAGAACCTGGTTAAGAAATATTTTTGTCCGCTCCCTGTTCGGGTGGTCCAGCATTTCGGCGGAGCCTTCCTCGATTATCCGGCCTTCTTCCATGAAAACAACCCGATCGCTCACTTCCCTGGCAAAGCCCATTTCATGGGTCACAACGACCATGGTCATTCCCTCTCCGGCAAGTGTTTTCATAACTTCCAGAACTTCCCCTATCATTTCGGGATCCAGCGCGCTTGTCGCCTCGTCGAAGAGCATGATCTTCGGTTTCATCGCCAGGGCGCGTGCAATGGCCACCCGTTGCTGCTGGCCTCCACTCAGATGATTGGGAAATGTATCGGCCTTTTCCGGCATTCCCACTTTCCCTAGCAATTCCATCGTGATTTGCGAGGCTTCCTCCTCGCTTCTTTTCCGGACAAGCTTTTGTGCCAGGTTGATATTTTCTTTTACAGTGAGATGTGGAAAAAGGTTGAATGCCTGAAAAACCATTCCGACTTCTTTTCTGATTTCGAGCCTGTTTTCCTTGTTGCTGTCGAGCGGTATCCCGTCGATCATTATATTTCCCGAGTCTATTTCCTCCAAGCCGTTGAGACACCTGAGAAAAGTTGATTTTCCAGAGCCCGAAGGCCCTATTATGACCATAACCTCACTTCTTTTTACCTGAATGCTGAAGTCCTGAAGAGCACAAATGCCGTTCGGAAAAGTCTTCTTTATTTTTTCAGCAATAATGATTGTATCGTTAAATTTGCTGTCTTTCATAATCTACCGGATCCAGCGGTATGCGCGTCCATCCAAAGTTTTTTTTCCATACGAGCTGCGGTGAAGGAAAGCGCTGTAGTCAATACCAGGTACATACCGGCAATCGTGAACCATATCTCGAATGCCAGGTATGTTTCTGCAATTATCTCCTGCGCCCGCATCGTAAGATCGTAGACGGCTATAGTGCTTACGAGGGCGGAGTCCTTGATCAGGGAGACCGCCTGGCCGGTCAGCGGCGGCAATATTCGTCTCGCAGCCTGGGGAAGAATTACATGCCTGTATGTTTGAAGGCCGCTCAGGCCCAAGGTGTAGGCGGCATCCCATTGGCTCTTGTGTATCGAGACAATACCCGCCCTTATTATCTCGGAAATGTATGCTCCTTCAAAAAGACTCAGGGCGAGAACCGCTGCAGTCAGACGTTCTATATTGAGGATAGGGCCGAGCACGAAATAAATAAAGAACAGCTGCACGAGAAGCGGCGTGTTGCGTACTGATTCAAGGTAGACCCTGGATGCAGCCCGGGCGAGAAAGGATTCCGAAAGACGGAGCAGTGCGCTTGCCAGACCGAAAACCATTGCCAGGAACAGGCCTGCTCCGCATATCATGAGGGTGATACCCAACCCATATACCAAAGGACCTGGTGTAATTCCGCCAGCATCGACCTCGGCTATGAAACGGGGGACACGATACCACTGCCAGTGGTATCCGATTGCCTGCGTACCCCGAACCGCGAGCCAACCCAGGGTGCAAACGATCAACAGAATTTTCACCACCTCCAGTGCCAGGCGGCGCTTTTCTGTCTCAAAAAACATATTTTTTGTGAAAGACGGAAAGGGCATTAACAAAGAATGTTACTGGAACAGGGGCAGACCGTCAACGAGATAGTTGATGAACTCGTAAAAAGTACCATCCCGGCTTATCGGCGTCGGGGTCGGAATCGGTATCGGGGTCGAAAAGGCTGCCGATCAACGTCCGATACCGATCCCGATAGCGACCCCGACCCAGAGGGACATCGTTATTTTGACTCTTTACGAGGCCATCAAGTTTATATCTCACATGTCTTGATAATATCGGCAATTTTTTTGAATACATCGGTGAGGCGCAGGATTCCTACGATTTTCCTGTCCTTAGTGACCAGGAGGGATTGATGGCCTCCGACAACCAGCATGTGTATGGCTTCATTCAACGTTGCGTTTTCGGCAATATATTCCCCTTCAGTGGGTGTGTACATTATGTCTTTAACCTTTATGGTGGCCGCCTTGCGACAGATGTCGTCGATGGGCTTTTTCCACAAGCCGTAGTCCCTTATCATTTGCCTTATTCGTTCAGGGTTCATGCCGTAGCGGGAAAGTCCCTTGAGCTCACCGATCCCTTCATATTTAGGTTCCAGCCCTTTCAGGACGTCCAGCTGGCTTAGTTTGCCCACGATATCTCCTTTTGAATCGTAGACAAGCACCGCTCTGTGGCGGTATTTTTGTTTATTGAACCTGCGCTGAGCCTCTTCAAGGGTATGAACCGCTTCATAAAGGGTCGCACCTTCGGATACTGTCGCATAATCCTCAATTAACACCATAATATCTTTTACAGTAATTGGATCCATTTAAACCCTCCATAAATCTCAGCCAAATAGCGTAGCAATCCAGCCAAAAATTTTTCCAATTTTGTCAAACGCTCCAGCTGCCGATCTTTAAGCGGGGTCGGCGTCGGTATCGGAATCGGTTGTTTTTAAAGTAGTTCTTCTTTTCCACCCTGCTAATCGCTGATTTATTCCCCCGTAGAAAAGTGCAGGGCTGATTGTTTTTCGAGCGCTTTTTACTGTAGCGATTTCACTAGCTGGTTTTTATCACAACGTAAAGGCCTAGTACAAATCTTAAATCCATTGTTTGACGGCATCCCGGCGGAGACACCCGATGGAGTAAACGATATTGACACAGCGGGCAGTTAGGCTTATCCTCCGCTTATC
>CAYXDR010000130.1:0-8173 GCA_964463515.1 uncultured Desulfobacteraceae bacterium
CCCGAGAGATATCGCTATTTTGACTTTTACGACCTCATCAAAAATACTTGACATCCACAATGTCAATGAATAAAAATATCATCTCAGATACCGGATGGTATACCAAAAATTTCTGGTTACCGGTTATCTGAAAGTGCATTGTAAAGTGTAAATGTAAATGGAGCTTATTATTGATGGCCTCGTAAACCGGAACATAAAGGGAGATTGAAATGCGTGTTATATTGATTCTTTCTGACACATTCAGGTTCGATTATGTAGGAGCAAAAGGTTTGAAAGATGTGAGCACCCCCGAGATAGATGGTTTTCTCAAAGACGCCGTGTTTTTCGATCGCTTCTACGCTAACAGTTTTCCCACTGTGCCCCAGCGTTATGACATGTATACGGGCACAATAGGTTTCCCCCATCATGGCTGGGAGCGACTGGGTGACAAAGACATAACCCTCGCCGAGGTTTTGCTGGACCACGGGTATATTACTCAACTGATCACAGACACTGCTAATCTCCTCCGCCGAGGGCTCAATTATGACAGGGGTTACCTGGGGTATTACCTTACGCGGGGGCAGGAGAGGGACATTTATTTCACCAAGATGAATGATTCCATACCTTATGTGATTCCTTTGGAGAAAACCAGGCACACCACTTATTTTAGGGATCATTCTCAAGCTGATGTTTCCCAGTGGATAAACAATCATTGGCTTTTTGAGGAAGACAGGTTCGTAGCCCAAACCATGACTGTTGCGGATAAATGGCTTGAGAAAAATTATATGGAGGAGAACTTTTTTCTCCACGTAGATACCTTTGACCCCCATGAGCCCTGGGATCCGCCCCAGTTTTATGTGGATAAGTACGCAGATCCTTCCTACGATGGAATTCCTATGATATACCCCAACTATGGCCCGGCCGACGTTTTCACTCAGGATGAACTGGCCAATATGGAAGCTCACTACCGCGGCAAGGTTGAGATGACGAGCAAATGGATAGGCCGTTTCATAAGGAAAATCAAAGATGTGGGTCTTTACGATGACAGCCTGATAATTTTTCTCAGCGATCACGGCACCTATTTGGGAGAACACAACAGGACTGGTAAAATCAATATATTCAAGGAAGACACCAGAGGACCCTGGCCTCTCTATGAAGAATTGATCAGGGTTCCTCTGGCAATAAAACTCCCGAAACAGGCGCATGGGGGTAAGACCATAAACGCATTGACTCACACGGTTGATTTATTCCCGACCGTGCTCGAACTGGCGGGCATACCAATGGATGGGAAGCTTCCGGGGAAAGCGCTCCTCCCGGAACGGGAAATCCTTCAGGAAAATCCCGGTGTCATAATGGGCCGCAGCACCGGGCTTAATCCGGTAGAGGGCCGCTCCTTGTTGGAACTCGTCGAGGGGAGGCGGGAAAAATTCAGAGAGTTTGTTTTTAGCTCGACTAAAGTAGGAAGGGTTGGAGGAGCCGCCGCAGGTCCGTTGATGGTGGTGCCGGAAGCCCCGGACACAGTCAACTGGATCACGGTCACCGGAGAGAAATATGCCATGGTAATAGGGGGCCGGAGCACCCAGTCGCCTGAACTCTACGATCTTCAAGACGATCCCCTGCAGCAGAAAGATATTTATGTGGACAACAAGGAAATTGCCCGTAATATGGCTGAGAATCTTTTTGCATATCTGGAGAAACGCCAGGTGGAAAATGACCTGATCGATCTTTACCGAGATAGATTGAAGAATTAATTTTCAGGGGCATCCGAAGGTTAACGCCTTGGATGCCTCTGCTCAATGTATTTAAATATTTTGTGTTTTAGCGCCGTAGATGGGTTGAAAAATTGAAAACTCCAGAAACAGCAGGAAAGGCCGAGAAAGCGTTTCATTATATCCAGACCCAAATTATGGAACGTAAGATACAGCCCGGCCAGAGAATCGTGGAGCGTGCCATAGCGCGGGAATGCGATATGAGTAAAACACCGGTGCGTGAGGCCTTGCAGAGGCTGAAGGACATTGGGCTGGTGTCGGGTGATTTTAAAAACGGTGTATATGTTAATAGCATAAGTGGTAAAGATGCCATAGAAATTTTTGATCTCCGAGAAGTTCTGGAAGGCCTCTCAGCCCGGCTTGCGGCTCAGCATGTAGATGCGGAAAGCCTGCAGGAAATCAGGGATATCCTGGATGAAAGCCGCATTGCAATGGGTTCCGGCGATGCCAGGCATTATTCGGAGTTGGATCAGAAATTTCATTTTTCAATGATGCATCTTGCGGGAAACGAACGGCTTTTTGAGATATATTATCGATTACGGGTGCAGGCGTCGATTTTGATGCGAAGCTCCATGTGCCTGCCTGATCGCGGGATGGAAATGTCGTTAGCTGAACATATGGATATTTTCAGAGCAATGAAGGAAGGAGACTCTGCCGGATGTGAAGATGCAGCACGGCAGCACATAATCAACACGCGCCTCGCGGTACAAAAATGGCTGGAGCAGAACCTTTTTCTGTAAACGGACATCCGGGCCTCGGGTAAGAATCGGCACCGGGATCGATATCGAAGCTTGATCCGCAAGCTATTTCGACCCGGTACCGATACCGATCCGATAAGCCCGTGATGGTACTTGCAATTAACATAACGAAGTTCGTATAGAAAGAGAAAGACTATCCATTACACTACAGGCGGGCAGTCACTAATTGACCCTGTTTCTCAACCGGCCCATTAAAAGATACATGCGGGCGGTTTCCGCCGCCATGTATCGCATTTCGTAAAAGGCCGTTTCGGAGTAAAATGCAGCATGAGGATTGATGATCAGACGGCCGCTCAACCAGGGCTCATCCTTCCTCCACGCTTCGATCAGGGGATGGGGTTCAGGCGGTTCATCAGGCAGCACGTCGAGTGCGGCCGAAGCCAGCCGCCCGTTTCTAAGTGCTTCCTCCAGGCAGTCGAGGTCCTTGAGCATTTTCCCTCTGGCAGTGTTTACTAGTGAAGCACCCGGTTTTATTCGTCCTAGAAAATGTTCGTTGACCATGCCTTCAGTTTCGTCCGTCAAAGGGCAGTGTAGTGTAATTATATCCGCTTCTTCAAGGAGTTGTTCAAGAATCTGAGCCCTTTTATATCCAATTGCTTTTTCGTGCCCGGAAACCTGATACGGATCGTAGCCTATGATTTTGAAGCCAAAAGGCTTCATTCGGTTAATCACGGAAGTGCCGATGCGCCCAACGCCGATTACGCCGAGAGTTCTTTCAGAGGTTCGTTGAAGCGGTTTTTGGGTGTGTTCCTGCCACCCTTGTGCATAAAACCTACATGCCCGGTCGTAGGAAATGAGCTTTCGCTGGATTGCGAGAATCATGGCGCTTGCGGTGTCTGCTACTTCCTCTGTACCGTAATCGGGCGTATTACAGGCGGGAATGCTTTTTTCCGACAAGGCGTTCAGGTCCAGCATGTCGAATCCCACACCATAACGTATAACGATTTTGCAGTTCCCGATCATGTCCACGGTTTCCCTGTCGACCCTGTAGTGCCACACGAGGAGAGCGTCAAGTTTTTTCCATTGGGCAGAAGAATCGACAGAGGAACGCCAATCGTCCAGGCAAACAAATTCGGCTTCCGGAAAAGCCTTGTGTTCGATTTCTTCCGGAGATTTAACGCGGTCGGTTATCCCCACCAGCCATGTATTTTTCTCGTTGTTTTTCATTTCAAAACCCGTTTAATGATAAATTAATCAATATCATTATCATTCGAAAAAGATCCCCGTGGGCAGAGGAACTGCAAGAACGAATCGGAAGATCACGTAAAATATGGTTACAACAACGGCACTTATGAGAACCGATTTGATTATATTGCTTTTACTAAATAGGTCTTCCCCGAGATACATATTGAAGACTGCATAAAAAATATAGCTTGCCAGTAGAAAGCCTGTAACAGGCATCAATGCCAAGTATACCAGAAGGATAATAATCCCTATGATAACATTGTTGCGTTCGCCGCGCGATTCAAAAAAAACCAATTTTTGAGGTTTCACGAAAGATTTTGCTACCATAAGGAGGGCAAGTGCTACGATGGCCATGAGGGTGTAGTCGATAAACACTCCTCCCAGTTGACTTAAATCACGAGTGACCGCGAACACTACGGCAGCGATTACGAGGGACGAAATTCCGATGATGCGATCTGCATTAATCATCGCTGTCCTCCACTTTGCAGGTGCAGCTTGCGCGCCTTTTCTCCTTCCATTTTGCGAACACAGGCCATAGGGCCGACATAAGGCTCAAAGCAATGAGAACGCCGGAAATGGGCCTCGCGGTAATATACAGAAAAACACTTCCACTTGCCGTTCCTGCAAGAATGGATTGTACAAGCCCTTCTTCGATAAAAGGGCCCAGTATGAGGCCCAGGACAATGGGAGCCGGGTGGAATTTAAGCTTGTTGCTGATATAGCCGATCACTCCAAACAGGAGCATGATCCATACATCCAGCATGTTGTTGCGGATAGAGTATGAGCCGAGCACCGTCATGAAAATAACGGCCGGAGCCAGGTATTGCGCGGGAATATTTATGATACGAGCGTATATGAAGGATCCAAAGGAGCCTATTATGGTCACGAGAAAGGCAGCAACGAGCAGACCCATTATAAAGGCGTAGATCACCGGCGCATGTACGGTGAAAAGTTCAGGTCCGGGCCGCATGCCGTGGAGCATCAGAGCGCCCAGAATCACGGCCGCCGGTGGGGATCCGGGAATACCCAGAGTGAGAAGCGGGATGAGGGAACCGGGTGCCATCGCGCTGTTGGCGGCTTCGGATGCGGCAACGCCCTTTATGGTTCCTTTGCCGAATTCTTCGGGATGTTTATCCCACCGGCACGCTTCATTATATGAAACCATGCTTGCGATATTTCCTCCTGCTCCTGGTGCGAAACCGATAACTGTTCCGATCAGGGAGGAACGCAGCATCAGAACCGGCCTTTTGAAAAGGCCCGTCACTACTTCCCATATGACTTTCAGTTTTGGTGTCACTTTCTGGGAGGAGTAGCTTTTTTGACGTTTGCCCACTATGTTGGTAAGTATTTCGGGGAGGCAGAAAAAGCCGATCAGCGCAACAATCAATTCGACCCCGGCCTGCAGCTCAGGATAACCAAAGGTAAGACGGACATCTCCTCCCAGCGGGGACATGCCCACCGTGCTCAGGATCACCCCGATGGCCCCTCCGAGGAGCCCCTTAGCGATAAAGCCGGCCGACAGGGTCGCAATGATGGTAAGACCGAATATGCCCAGCCAGAAATACTCAGGAGGACCGAACTTGAGGGAAGCTTCCGCCAGAGGCGGCGCGGATGTGGCAAGGACTATGTTAGCAACCAGCGAGCCAAAGGAAGAGGCTACAGCCGCCGCCACCAGGCCGTGCTGCGCCATTCCCTTTTGTGCGAGAGGAAACCCGTCGAAGGTTGTAGCGATGGCGGCGGGGGTGCCGGGTGTATTGATGAGAACCGCAGGTATGGCATCCCCGTACATGGCTCCTACGTAAATGCCGGCCAGCATTATAAGCCCGGTGGTGGGGCTCATCGTGAACGTAAAAGGTATCAACAGTGCAAGTCCCATTGTGGCGGTAAGGCCGGGCAGTGCACCGAACACGATACCCATGAAAACGCCGGCGAATAGAACAAAAAAATTGCCAAAATCGAATACATGCCACAAACCCGATAATGCGGCATCCCACATGGACACACCTCTCAATGACCCATTACCCACAAGTCAAAAGAGCTGCCAATGAAATTTCACAACAGTCGCCTTGAGCTTGATGGGCTGAGATCTGGTTGAAACAGGAACAGAGGGTTCCGAGAGTTTTCCTCTTGGCCCCTCCGTTCCTGGTTATGTGAATTGTTATTTGTTTTTAAATTCCTTTAAAATAGGAACCAGTTCAGCTGTTTTTTTCTCGATATAAGCAGCTGTCTGTTCGGCGTCCATTTTACGAACGACAAAACCGTCACGCTCCAATGCTTCCACCACTTCGGGTTTATTGGCTATTTCGAGACAGGCCTCTTCTAGAACCTTGACTGCATGTTCGGGAAATCCGGGAGGTCCGGCCATTCCCCGGTCAACAAGCGCAGTCATGTCATAGCCCAGTTCCTTGAAGGTGGGCGTGTCCGGAAAGTGCTTGAAACGTTCGTCGGTTCCCATCGCTAGCACACGTATCTTGTCTTTATGTGCAACAAGGTCGTTGGAGTTTGCGACAGTGGCCTGGATGTGTCTGCCCAGAAATGCTGCAACGCCGGGTGCTGCACCTTTGTATGGGACCCATGTCATTTTAATGTCCGCCAGTTTTGAGAACTGGAGAAAAGCAAGATGAGGGCCGGACCATGTACCGGATCCTCCTGCCACAATTTTGCCCGGATTTTCCTTGGCGTACTCTACGAGGTCTTCGATTGTCTTGAATGGTGAATCCTTCATCACTGCGAGGCCCAGTGCGGTTGCCTGGAATATCGCGATCGGGGTAAGCTGGTCGGTTTCATATCCTGCATCTCCCCGTTCAATGGGCTGGAGGATGATATGAGGAATGTTCATTCCTGCAACAAAATATCCATCCGGTTTTTGTTTGACCAGGTCTGCCCAGCAAATGGAACCGCCGCCCCCTGGCTTATATTGAATGATTACTTTTTGACCGAGAATTTCCTCAAGGTATGGCTGCTGCCTTCTGGCCTCAAGGTCGGATTGGCCGCCAGGCGGAAAAGCGATCGAGTAAGTGATGGGCTTAGAAGGATATTTGTCCGCAGCCAGGGCCGGTAAAGCCATGGCTCCCATGCACAAGAGCGATACGGTTATCATGAAAAATCGTCTCATGTCTGCCTCCTTATAATGTTGGGGTTTTTGGGAAACTTGGTATACCAACTGGTATCTGTTACGGTATTTATATAGATTATTTTGGGTTCCCCTGTCAAGGCATTTTTGAACATTACATTCCCATCCTATTTTCCCGGGCGCGTATCCAGGTTATTTTTCGGGGCGAAAGTTTTTCGGATTACCTGGCCAAGGGTAATTGCAATCCCGGCAAACTCTCCATTTGCACTGAATTATCGATATTTTAAGTCTTTTGAAAGACAAGACATTAGATCAACCGGGTAAAAAGTTGCTGAGTCTGCGCTTATATTCCCCGGTGGATCTATTGTTCAGCTTTTCACCCCGTAATGTCAACCACATTCATCAGTATAAACAAGGGGAGTGATTTGTGGGGATGTAGTTGACTGGATAGAACAATGGAGCTAAGTTATTTCGTAATACGTGTTCCAGCCCAAAATTAATCATCAAGACGGTTATTGGGCAACAGGGCAGATCGGTCGTGCGAGGTCGAAAAAAAATATATCATAAATCAAGTAGTTGGCGTTTCGGCCTGCATGGTCCTTTATTTGCATGGTTCGAGGCGATGCGTTTTCTTGCTTTTTTGAACACACGGCCGGGAAGCTGTGGAGGAAAACCGGCTTTTCGTTCGTGGTTTTTGGAGTCTACTGACCGAATTATAAATTAAAAATGGAGGTTGACGATGACAGATTTTTTGATTCACGAACATGGGGATACGGTCGGGGTCGCTACTGTCGACATAGAAGCCGGCCGGGAGGCGGAAGGCCTTTACATGGACACCCAGGAAAAGGTAACGGTGAAAGCCTTGGGTAATATTCCCCTGGGCCACAAGATCGCCCTCAAAGACCATTCAGTTGACGAAGGTGTGATCAAATATGGTCACGACATCGGAAGGGTAGTCGAAAATTTCAAAAAGGGCGATCATGTTCATATCCACAATCTTAAGACGAGGAGGTGGTAGACGATGAGCGACCGAAAAGTACTTGGATATCGCCGTGAAAACGGACGGGTTGGAATCCGCAATCACGTTATCATTTTACCTTTGGACGATTTGAGCAATTCGGCTTGCGAAAAAGTGGCTTTCAACACGAAGGGCTGCAAGGCTATTCCCCACCCGTATGGACGGCTTCAGTTCGGAGAAGACCTGGCTCTGCATTTTCGCACACTGATCGGCACCGGTGCCAATCCTAATGTAGCGGCTGTGGTGGTGATAGGTATCGAACCTGAATGGACCAACGTTGTGGTTGAAGGAATTGCGAAAACCGGAAAGCCTGTGACCGGGTTTTCGATTGAGCGCCACGGCGAGATCAAAACCGTGGAAATGGCCTGTTGGAAAGCAAAAGAATATATGC
>CAYXDR010000131.1:0-8129 GCA_964463515.1 uncultured Desulfobacteraceae bacterium
ATCATCGGCATGCGCTTCGTGTACCGGCGGCAATTGCAGCACCTGCCATTAAAACCTGGGCCGAAGAAATGGTTTCTTCGGCGACCTGTTTTTTTGAGGTACCCTTGTTCAGAGTGGGATTTGGATACGATGTTCACAGGTGGATCTCCGGGCGGCCCTTGGTTCTGGGAGGAGTGACAATCCCCTGCGAATCGGGACTGGAAGGGCATTCGGATGCCGACGTACTTAGCCACGCGGTTATCGATGCGCTCTTCGGTTCTCTTGCCCTGGGTGATATCGGGACCCATTTCCCGGACACCGACCCTTCATATAAAGGCTGCAGCAGCATCGGGCTGCTCGAAACCGCTGCCAGCATGCTCCGCCGACGCGGATGGCGGGTCAACAACCTTGATGCGACCATATGCGCTCAAACCCCGAAGCTTGCCCCCTACACCGACAGCATGAGAAATAATTTGGCCGCAGCCATGGAAGTGGACCCTGGCCGGATCAGCGTTAAAGCTACAACGACCGAGGGGCTCGGCTTCGTTGGCCGTATCGAAGGAATAGCTTCCTATGCAGTCGTTTGCGTAGTCAATTCCAGGTACAGAGAAGGTTTCTGACATAATGGCCGCCGAGCCCCCCGTTTTCAAACTGATGTCAAACTTTTCACTGTGCGGAGACCAACCGGCCGCAGTCGAGACACTGGCTGAAAGTATATCAAGTGGAACCGCCCATCAGGTGCTGCTGGGGGTAACCGGCTCGGGGAAAACATTCACTATGGCCCATATCATCGCCAGGGTCCGCAAGCCTACACTGGTGATAGCCCCGAACAAAACTCTGGCGGCCCAGCTTTTCGGAGAATTGAAGCGGTTTTTCCCGGAAAACGCAGTGGAATATTTCGTCAGTTATTATGACTACTACCAGCCGGAAGCCTATATCCCGCAGTCCGACACCTACATCCAAAAAGACGCGTCTATAAACGAACGTATTGACAAGATGCGTCATGCCGCAACCAGGGCCCTACTCGACAGGGATGATGTCATAATCGTGGCCAGCGTCTCATGCATTTACGGGCTGGGCTCACCCGAGGTTTACCACGACATGCTGCTGTACGTGGAACAGGGCGAGGAGATCGGCAGAGACGAGGCCATAGCAAAGCTGGTCGATATCCAATACGAACGAGGGGAAATGGATTTTTACCGGGGCAGGTTCAGGGTACGCGGTGATGTCCTGGATATTTATCCGGTGCATGAAGAAGACAGGGCCGTGCGCATCGGATTCTTCGGAGACAGTATAGAATCGATACACGAGATTGACCCTTTGACGGGCAGAACGCTACGAGAGCTTGGCCGTATAGCGGTTTATCCCGCCACTCATTACGTTACCACAACGGAAATCCGGGAAAAAGCCGTGGAAGCGATCCAGGAAGAATTGGCACGAAGAATGGAACAGCTGAGGGCCGACGGAATGACGGTAGAAGCGCAGCGGCTGGAGGAGCGGACAATGTTCGACCTCGAAATGATGGCCGAGATGGGATACTGCCACGGAATCGAAAACTACTCCAGACATTTGACCGGCCGTGCCGAAGGTGCCCCCCCTCCGACGCTCCTCGACTATTTTCCCAATGATTTCTTGGTAATCATCGATGAAAGTCATATAACGGTACCGCAGATCATAGGAATGTACAGAGGCGACCGTTCAAGGAAGGAAACCTTGGTTGAACACGGATTCCGCCTCCCCTCCGCCCTTGACAATCGGCCCCTGAAATTCGAGGAATTCACAGAAAGGGTCCCCCAGACCCTCTATGTGTCCGCCACTCCCGGTCCATACGAGCTCTCACGGCAAACGGTGCTGGCTGAACAGATCATCAGGCCTACTGGCCTTATGGATCCGGAGATAATAGTGAAACCTGCTGCAACTCAGGTGGATGACCTGTTGGGATTGGTAAGAGAGCGCCTTCAGAGAAACGAGAGGGTGCTGGTCACGACCCTTACCAAAGCCAGCGCCGAAGACCTCACGGAATACTACGGCGGCCTGGGCGTCAGGGTCAGGTACCTGCATTCAGATATAAAAACGATAGAACGGATGGAAATAATAAGAGATCTGAGACTCGGAGCATTCGATGTACTGGTGGGCATCAACCTGCTCCGGGAAGGGCTTGATTTGCCGGAGGTCTCTCTGGTAGCCATACTCGACGCGGACAAGGAAGGCTTTCTACGTTCCGAGAGGTCCCTGATCCAGACCTGCGGCAGGGCCGCCAGGAACATCCACGGAACGGTGGTACTTTACGCCGACAGGATCACTTCGGCAATGGCCGCAGCCATGGAGGAAAGCAACCGGCGCCGTAACATACAGAGTGAATACAACAGCCTCCACGGCATTACCCCTGCGACAATAGTCAAAAATATCGAAGACCATTTCGGCGCCCCATACGAAACCGATTATGTCGAAGCAGCGGTTGCGGCAGAGGAGCCGGCCGCTTATTCTTCGATCGAACAGATCGACTCTGAAATCTCCCGGCTCCAGGCCCGAATGAAGCAGGCAGCCTCGGATCTGGCCTTTGAAGAAGCGGCCGCTCTCCGGGACAGGATCCGAGAAATGGAGAAGCGGCGGTTTGAAATAATGACCCTTTCAGCGGATGATATACCGATGGCGGATCAGGAGGAGTCCTTTTGACTTGACATCCGTCTTTATTGTTGGATATAGTCACTTTGTAGCTAAATAGTAGCCACTCTCTATTGTCAATCAATCCTCGAATTGTCTGTCCCCTGAGAGCTCTAAACCAGCAAAGGAGGTCTCTTGATGGATCTTGCCACCGAAATAAAGGAAATTGTCGGCCAGGACAATGTCTTCGACGACAGGGTGGAGTGCTTGTCCTACTCCAGGGATTTGTCGGTGCATGAAGGGATACCGGATCTTGTTGTATTCGCATTCAACACCGAACAAATCTCGGCTGTCATGGAACTGGCCAACCGCACCAGAACGCCTGTCACCGTGCAGGGATCCGGCACCGCCACCACGGGCGCCTCCCTTCCCGTTGAAGGCGGGATACTGCTGGACGTACACAGGATGAACCACATCCTTGAAATCGATAAGGACAATTTTTTCGCCAGGGTGGAGCCCGGTGTCATCTGCAACGACCTGAACATCGCGCTCAAAGAATACAAACTGATGTTTCCACCGAATCCGGGCAGTGAATTGATAGCCACCATCGGTGGAATGATGTCCACCAATTCAAGCGGCCATCGCGCAGTCAAATACGGCACCGCCAGAGATTACATAAAAGGGCTGAAGGTGGTGCTGGCCGATGGAACGGTGGTGGAAACCGGGTTCAAAACTCCCAAGTCATCCTTCGGTTACGACCTGAACCATGTCTTCGCGAGTTCCGAAGGCACGCTGGGTGTGATAACCGAGATCACTGTTAAAATCCAGCCCATACCTGAATACAATGCGCTCGCCCTCGCGATTTTTCATGACTTGTTCGCCGCCGGGAAAGCGGTGACGGACATCATAGGATCGGGCATCCAGCTGACCGCCTGCGAGATCCTGGACCATTACAGCTTGAAAGTAGTTGAAGAAGCCATCGGAAAGGATGTCAGCAAAATAGAAGCTATGCTGATCATCGAATGTGACGGCGCGAAGGAAACTGTAGCACGGGACATGGAAAGGATAGGTCAGATATGCCACAGGTATGATGTCCAGGAATTCACCTGGAGCGACGACCCCGTGAAAGTGGGCGAAATCATGGAAGCCAGGGGGAAGCTGGTTCCCACTCTTTCCAGGATAAAACCAGGCAACCGGCTGGTGGCCATATCCGAGGACCTGGGAATACCTCCGACCCGAATTCCGGAGGTCATAAAGCGGGCACAGGAAATATCGGATAAGTACAACCTGTTAATCACCACTTTCGGACACATCGGGGACGGCAACGTACACACTACTTTCGTCACCGACATGCGGAGCAGGGAGGAATGGGACAGGCTTCGGCCTGCGGCCGACGAACTTGCAGACCTGGCTCTCGAAATGGGCGGCACGGTCACAGCCGAGCACGGAACCGGGCTGGCAAGAAATCCCTATATCGAAAAGCAGCTGGGCCCGGCCCTTGAGGTAATGCGCACCATCAAAAACGCCCTGGATCCCAATAACATCCTGAATCCGGGAAAAATGGGGCTTGAAAGAAAAAAATACGATATATATGATTATTTCGCCTTCAAAACTTTTCTTGAACATCCTGAGGGGATAAACTCCTACGGCGAGGCTGTCGACAACGAACTCCTGGCCTGCATATATTGCGGTTTCTGCCGTCTCGGCTGCCCCACTTTCAGTGTAACCCAAAGAGAATCAAGAAATGCCAGGGGAAGAAATGTACTGGCATTCAATTTTTTGAACGGCACGATAGAACCCTCCCCCGATCTGGCTGAGGCGTTTTACAGCTGCACCACTTGCCAGGCATGCACATATTTCTGCCCCGCCCGGGTCAAGGTCGACGAAATCGTTGAGGGTGTCCGCAGGAAGCTATACAGCGAAGGCTTCACCCCGGCACCTGTGCTCGCGATACGGGAGAATATATTCAAAACCGGCAACGTATATGCGAGTGCCAAAACCGACAGAATCGAAATTTACCCTCCCCCACTCAAGGAAAAAATCAAAAACGGCGAGCTCAAGGAGCGGGCGGACACGCTTCTTTTCATGGGATGCGTGCCCAGCTATCTTGACATGAAAATGGTTCCCAGCCTGATCAAACCGCTGGATGCGGCGGGGGTGGACTACACCACCCTGGCAACGGAGGAAGGCTGCTGTGGATTTCCGCTCTTCCTCATGGGTACCCCGGAATTCAAACCCCATGCACAACAGGTCATCGAGAGGATTAAATCCACCGGGGCACGCGAACTGGTGACCCCCTGCGCCGGTTGCTACAAGACCTTCAGGAAGCTCTACCCGGAGGTTGGCGACCTCGGACTCGAAGTCTATCATTCGGTGCATTACCTGGAAAGATTGATCAAGGAGGGTAAAATTCGTTTTGACAGCGGCCTGGGCAAGAGGGTGACTTATCACGACCCCTGCGATCTGGGCAGGACCTTCCAGATTTTCGATGAACCGAGAAACATTCTCAATGCAATCCCCGGCCTGGATTTCGTGGAAATGGCCAGAAATCGCCTGCACGCACGCTGCTGCGGGGGAGGCGGCGGGGTGATGGCCAACAACCCGGATACAGCGGTCCAGATGGCGGCCGAGCGGGTCAGGGATGCCCTGGCCGTTGGGGCCGAGATAATCGTATCCGGCTGCGCGGCCTGCAAGGACAACCTCAGAAAGGGAGCCAAAGCCATACCCAAAAAGGAGCGTGGAAAAATCAAAATCATGGACATCACGGAAATCGTGGCCCAGCAGATGGTGGAATAATCCTGCGCATGAGGGCATCATGGATGCGCCGTGCAAATCAACTCCAGGGAACAGGTTCCGCCGTCACAGGCTGCCATCAATATTGATGGCTCCGTAAAAGGTTAAAATAACGATGCCCCTCGGGTTCGGGGTCGCTATCGGCATCGGTATCGGAAGTTGAACAGCGCTTTTTTCGACCCCGATACCAATTCCGACCCCGACGCCGATAAGCCAGGGATGGTACTTCGACGAGTCCATCAATGTTAATTTCTGATACGGAAAGAGATATGAGCGAAGAGAAAAAAACCACCAGGAAAAAAATCGCAGCCGCCGAAGCCTGCAAAAAGCTAATGGCCGAACATTTTTACGAAATGGACGAAGCTGCAAGGACCGGGTCAAAAAAAATCGCCTGGTGCACCAGTGTAGGACCGGCCGAGCTGCTCCGGGGAATGGGGTTTCTTGTTTATTATCCGGAAAATCACGGCGCTATGCTTGGCGCTACCAGGATGGCCACGGATCTGATTCCTTATGCCAATGCTCTCGGCTATTCACCTGATATCTGTTCCTATCTGACCTGCGACATTGGTTCCTATTTGCAGAAAAAAACCCCGCTCAAGATGGCCTATAACATCGACTCGGTGCCCAGGCCCGACGTGCTCGTCTATAACACAAATCAATGCAGGGACGTACAGGACTGGTTCGCGTGGTACTCCAGGGAACTCAACGTACCCATGATCGGAGTGCACACCCACAGGGACATCGGGGATATAAAGCCCGCCCAGATAAAGGACATAGCCACCCAGATAGAAGACCTGGTGCCCTTGTTGGAAGAAATAGGCGGGGTAGACTTTGACTTGGACCGTTTCAAAGAAGCCGTCGGCTATTCCAGGCGCACATCAGAACTCTGGAGGGCCTGCCTGGAAACCGCAGCGACCTTTCCTTCCCCGTGGACTTTTTTCGATGCCACAATCCATATGGGGCCGGCGGTTGTAGCCCGAGGGACGAAGGAAGGGGTGGATTACTACGAAGTTCTCCTTCCTGAACTGGAGCAGCGTGTAAGAGACGGAGTGGCTGCGGTGGAGGGGGAAAAACACCGCCTATACTGGGAGGGAATGCCGATATGGGGGAAACTCAGGGCACTGTCAGAACAGTTCCATTCCCTTAAAACCTGTGTGGTGGCCTCCACCTACTGCAACAGCTGGATATTCGATCAGCTCGATCCCGCCAGGCCCTTTGAAAGCATGGCCGAAGCATACACCGAGCTTTTCATCGTAAGAGACGAACCTTTTAAAGAGAAGTACATCGCTGAATGTTTTGAAAAATTCAAATTTGATGGAATTATCTTCCATGACGCGAAGACCTGCCCGAACAACTCGAACAACCGCTACGGCATGCCGGAAAGGATCAGCAAGAAATTGGGCATTCCATCCCTGACAATCAACGGGGATCTGTGCGATCTGCGGTGTTATTCCGAAGAACAATCCAAAACAAATATCGAAGCGTTCATCGAACAGCTTGACGAAGGTATCTGATGACCGAAAAGGTTTTTGCAGGGGTTGATGTCGGCGCATCGCGCACCAAAGCTGCTATTATCGATGCCGAAAAGAGCCTTATCGGCCAAAGCGTGTTGAAATCGGGAACGGACTTTGATGCCAGCGCCGCAGAGGCGCTCGAAACAGCCCTTAAGACGGCGGGCATTTCCGGCCACGCTGTCAGCCGCTGCATCGCCACCGGTTATGGCCGCCTCAATGTAGCGGCCGCGGACGGAACATACACCGAGATCGGCTGTCACGCCAGGGGCTGTTATCACTACTTCCACACGGCTCTGACAATCGTGGACATCGGGGGCCAGGACAACAAGGTCATAACGATCGATGAAAACGGGCGTAGGCTCAGCTTCAAGATGAATCGCAAATGCGCCGCCGGCACCGGGGCCTTTCTCGAGGAAATGTCCGCGAGGTTGGATATCCCCCTTGAAAAAATGGACGGGCTGGCACGTTCCGCAACCGAAACTGTGGCGCTCGGAAGCTACTGCACCGTGTTTTCTGCAACCGAGGTTTTGGAAAAAATCCGCCAGGGTGCTGGGGTCCCAGGAATCGTGAAGGGGCTTTTCCTTTCGGTAATAAAAAGAATAATGGAAATGCACCCGCTCACCGGAACGGTCGCAATGACCGGAGGGGTTGTCGCCCACAACCCGTTTCTGGTTACCATGATAGCCGAAATGCTTGGCAAAAACATCCTGGTTCCAGATCACCCCCAGCTATCCGGTGCTGTGGGTGCGGCCTTGATAGCGATGGACCGGTGACGGAGCAACCTTCACCGTTAAAAACGCCAACCTCTGGACAAGGAGGGCTGTCGCAATGACTGCAAGCAAATGGATGCATGTAGGTACCGTTCTTAAGATGAACGCTATCAACTACCCCGACAAACTGGGCTGGCAGGACAAAGTAAGGGAATACAGTTTCGCGAAGTGGAACGAGAGAGCCTGCAGGCTGTCAGCAGCGCTGGAAACCATCGGCGTCGGCCACGGGGATACTTTCGCGACCATAGCATTCAACCGCGGGGAATGGATGGACATATACGCCGCCTGCGCAAAAGGCGGACAGGTCGTAGTCCCGATAATGTTCCGACTCGCAGCGCCTGAAATCGAATATATCGCCAACCATTCCGAATGCAAGGCATTTATTGTGGAAGCGCCGTTCGTGGAAATGATAAACGGCCTGAAAGACAAGCTCTCCATACCCAAAGACGCTTATATTTTTCTCGGCGAT
>CAYXDR010000132.1:0-8067 GCA_964463515.1 uncultured Desulfobacteraceae bacterium
CGCACCTGCTTTGGGAGCAGGGTGTCGGAGGTTCAAATCCTCTCGCCCCGACCAGTAAAATCAGAGGGTTGTGAAAGGGAATCGGGGGCTTTTCGACTTTTCACGGGTTTGTCAGCATTTCTTTTTTTATCTCCGTCTATAACCATCATTTAATACGTCGATTCGCTAATCTGAAACACCAGGCGGAGGCAGGCAGCCTTTTGTAAAAAAGACTTGACAATATAGTTTAGCAGCTATACTATTCAGCGCATGAATGAAGACCGTTTGACTCATTTTCCCCGTTGCTTGACCGAAAAGTTTATGTCCCTTGTCCGGAGGACCGCTGAACTGGAGAGCCGACCATGGCATTTCGGCACAGCCGAGACCCTCTATCGGTCGGAGATGTTTTTGCTGGAGTTGATCGGAGACAGGGAAGGCATCGGTGTTACGGAATCCGCGGAACAACTCGGGATCACCAAGGGAGCCGTGTCTCAAACGCTTAAGAAGCTTGATGCAAAGGGCCTTGTGGAGAAGAGACCGGATCCGGACAATACCTTGAAAGCGTGCCTTTATCTTACTAACAAAGGAAAGTCCGCATTTTATGCCCACAAACACTGGCATGAAACCATGGACGGGGGTTTCCGGGACTATTTTAGGGGACTCAGCCAGGAGCAGTTCGAGTTTCTTGATGAATTTCTCGACCAGCTCGATGCCTTTCTCGATAAGTGGGAGCAAAGCCTCGAGGAGAAAGCCTAAAAATTCGCAGTCTTTTTTTTGAAGTTAATGTATAGCTGCTAAACTAATGCTGCTTGACAGGAGGTCGTTATGAAAACAGATTTATGCCCTGCATCCCATGCAGGATTCCTGGCAACGTCTCTTCGCGGTTGGGTGCAGGATCCGGAAAAGATCATGGACGGACTGATTAAGCCCGGTTATACTGTCGCGGACATAGGCTGTGGCCCTGGGTTTTTCACATTGCCCATGGCCCGGATGGTGGGAAAAAACGGGACGGTGATCGCGGCCGATCTCCAGCAGGAGATGCTTGAAAAACTCCGCGCAAGGGCCGCAGCCAAAAGGCTCAAAAACACCATTCAATATCACTTGTGCGAGCCTGAGCGGATCGGGATCGTTCGCAGGGTTGATTTTATTCTGGCCTTTTACATGGTCCATGAGGTGCCGGATCCGGGCGGCTTTTTCCGGGAAGCCAAGGGCCTGATCAAGCCGGACGGACGGTTTCTCTATGTGGAGCCCAAATTTCATGTCAGCAAACAGGAATTCAGAACCATGCTCGGAAAGGCGGAGGCCGCGGGATGGCGTGTAGTCAGGTTCCCTAAGGTTCTCTTCAGCCGGTCCGTGCTCCTGGGCTGAGACAAACGCAGTGTGAGGATTATCTGCGTTGGATTCCTTCCCACTCGGGCACGACCGTTCGCAAGGTTTTGAGGTGTATTGAAAAATCGGGCTCCTTCGGGCCGTCTCCGCTGAGTACCCTGCGGGTTCCTACTGTCCAGGATAAGAAGGATGCGCCATATTTTTCACTCAACCGGTTGCTTTTCCCATGGGCAGTTCGGTATATCCCGGCAATCGTGAAGCGGCCTGAGTATTGCAGGCATCTTCTTTCACCCGCCACGCGGAGGGGGGAATCTTGATGGTGGAGTAGGGCATTTCAGGCTGTATTGACATCAGCATCAGGCTTCGCCATATTGAACGTTCCTACTGCAGGGGGGGAAGAATATTTTCTTGAGAGAGTCTTGATGAAACAGTAAAAAGTCCCGGAGCCGTCATTCCCCGACACAAGAAGATGTCGTGGAATCCATAAGTTATTGGAATGAATGGACCCCCCCCGACACAAAATTGTGTCGGGGGGTGACGAAATAGGGCGGATTTTGACTTTTTACGACCTCATCAGACTTGATGGCCTCGTAAAAAGTCAAAATAACGATGCCCCTCGGGGTAGGGGTGCTATCGGCATCGGTATCGGAAGTTGATCAAAGCTCTTTTCTACCCCGATACCGCTTCCGGCCCCGACGCCGATAAGCCGGGGATGGTGTTATACGAGGGCATCAGTCTTAAACTACGGACGGCGGAAGGGAACATGACTCCAACTTCGATGCAGATGATCCTAGGGCTTATCCAGGCCATGAGCGTTGTTATGGTTCTGGCCTATATTCTTATCAGGGCATCGTTTTTTAATGATGTGCTTCAGCAACGTCACACCCCCCGCAATCTGTTTTATCTTTGCGTTTTTTTCGGGCTTCTTTCCATTTACGGAACCCTCGCCGGGTTCGACTTTCTGGGGGCCAAGATCAATATCCGGGATTTGGGCCCGTCTCTGGCCGGACTCATCGGAGGCCCCGTTGCCGGATTCGGAGCCGGGCTCATCGGAGGAGTGCACCGGATTCTTCTAGGGGGACCAACCTGCACGTCTTGCTCTGTATCCACGGTTCTGGCTGGGCTGGTTGCAGGCCTTGTCTATATTCTGAGGAAAGGCCGCCTGGTTTCCGCCTGGCAGGCTGCCCTGTTCGGGCTTGTCATCGAGGCGGTACACATGGGGTTGGCCCTTGTTCTGGTGACCGGATTAGACCAGCCTGCCATCCCGTGGTCGAGGAGAGTGGATATTATTGCCGGGGCCTCTCTTCCTATGATGCTAGCCAACAGCATCGGGATGGCCTTGTTCGTGATGATAGTGCGTAATCTAAAACGGGAGCGGGAGACTGAAGCTGCGAAGAAATTCATGGAAGGGGAACTCAAAGTGGCACATGACATCCAAATGGGGATTGTGCCGAAGATATTCCCTCCCTATCCTGACAGAGTTGAATTCGATCTATATGCAACCCTGGTACCGGCAAAGGAAGTGGGCGGAGACTTATACGACTTCTATGAACTGGATGAAAGGCATCTGTTTTTCGTTCTAGGGGATGTCTCCGGCAAAGGGGTCCCGGCTTCTCTTTTCATGGCGATAACCGTCGCTCTTTTCAAGGCCAGCGCTGACAGTGCCAGAGGGCCCGACGAGATAATGTCCGTGGTCAATGAGCAGTTAGCCAGAGACAATGAGTCCTGCATGTTCGTTACCTTGTTCTGCGGTATACTGGACACGGATACAGGCGAGATCACCTATGCCTGTGCCGGGCACAACCCGCCCTTGATTATAGAATCCGGCGGACAGGCTCGTTTTTTGGACCCGGTACGCTCTCTTGTGGCCGGAGCGTCGGATATGGCGGTCTACAGGAGTTATGAACTGAAATTGGATGAGGGCGATACACTGCTTCTTTATACAGACGGTGTAACCGAAGCCATGAACCTGGCACAGGAACTTTATGCCGAAGAAAGGCTTCTCCGGGACGCGGCCATTCTTGCGCATAATTCTCCCAGGGAATTGATCGAAGGCTTGATCTCCAGGGTGCGGAGTTTCGCAGACGGTGCCCCTCAATCCGATGACATCACGATGCTGGCGTTGACCTATCGGGGCAAGTAAAACGGAGGGAAGAATGCTTCCAGGTTTTGATAAAATAGTGGAAGAGCGGATTAGTGAAGCAGCTTCGCGGGGAGTTTTCGACGATCTCCCGGGTAGGGGCAAACCCCTTGAGCTGGAAGATGAAAGTAATGTAGCCGAAGAGCTCCGGCTTGCTTACAAAGTACTTAAGAACGCAGGATTTGTTCCCCCGGAGATAGAATTGAAAAGAGAAATTTTTCAGACAGAGGAGCTGCTGGCCGGCATCGAGGATGCCACCGAACGATACCGCGCGGTCAAAAGATTAAATTTTCTCATCATGAAGCTCAATTCAATGCGGAGATCACGTGTCGAGCACGAATTTCCGCAACGATACCAGGCGAAGGCGGCTGAACGTATCCGTCCGTCCTGAGTACCTGAATCTTCATCTGAAAGGACCTAGGCAAATGGCTGAAAAACTCACCGTGGCGCTGCTTTCCGGGGGGGATTCCCCGGAGAGGGAAGTTTCCCTCAAAAGCGGAAATAAGGTTTATGCCGCGCTTGATAAAAATAAGTACGAAATAATCCGCTACGACCCTAAAACAGATCTGCAGCGCATTATCCAGGACGCGGAAAAAATCGATGTCGCAATGATCATCCTGCACGGCCCCTGTGGTGAAGACGGCACTATTCAGGGTTTGCTGGATCTGCTCCATATCCCCTACCAGGGTTCGGGAGTATTGGGAAGTGCGGTTGCGATGAATAAAGTCGTTTCAAAGCGGCTCTATCTAGAGGCTGGAATCCCCTCTCCTGACTACATTGCACTTGAAAAAGGAGCTGCGATCGACGCCGCCGGCATTTTCAGCCGCCTGGGTTCTCCGGTCGTCATCAAACCGTCCTGCGGCGGATCCAGCGTTGGAATGTCCATCCTGGATGCCGAAGCCGGATTCCGAAACGCTATCGAAAAAGCCTGGGTGCATGATACCACGGTGATGATCGAGGAATTTGTCGAAGGACTGGAACTTACCGTGGGGGTTGTCGGGAATAGTGCCCTGGAGCCACTGCCGGTCATAGAAATTATTCCGGACAAGAGCCATGCCTTCTTCGACTACGAAGCAAAATACACTTCCGGAGTAACACAGGAAATTTGCCCCGCACGCATAGGGCCGGTTCTAACGGAGAAGGCCCAGCAACTCGGTCTTGCAGCCCATCGGGCGCTTGCATGTAGAGGATACAGCCGGACGGACATGATTCTTAGTAAGGATAAGGAAGAAATTTTTGTCCTGGAAACCAACACGATTCCCGGCATGACGGAAACAAGCCTTCTCCCGCTTGCCGCGAAGACCGGCGGTATTTCTTTTTCGGTCCTTCTGGACAGGCTCATTGAATTGGCTCTTGAAGACAAGCCGGGCCAGAGCTGAAGTGTTTTTCCTTCATCACCAGTATCAGGAGATAGTTTCCATCCGGAAGTACCCAGGGGCATGATTTTCTGACTCTTTACGGTTTCATGCATGCTTGCTGAGGATATCGTCTTGAAAGGAGCATTAAACATGAACAAGATTTTCGCGGTGTTTTGGCCTCCGGTGTTGCTTTTGTTCGCGGCGTCTTCGGTTATTGCCGGGGGAATAGACAACAAGCAGAATTTCAGCGCGGAGTGGGTGAGGACCTTGAATCGGAATGCGGCTTTCGATTCAGCCGATTCGGTCATTTATAATCCTGCGGGGACGGTCAGAATGGACGAAGGGCTTTATGTGAACCTTTCCGGGCAGTATGCAATGAAGGATTATATCAATTTGTTTGAGGGGGCCGCTTATGAAAGCGACACTCCTGATATCGTTCCAGGGGCGTTTGCATTGTACCGCAAGGACCGGTGGGGTTTGTTCGGTGCCTTCACGATTCCGGTGGGCGGAGGGAAGGTGGAATTCGACCGCGGCAGCATAACTTCACTGAGGCTGGGGCAGGGATTCGAGGCCGGCGCCAATTCCGCTATCGATGCAAATCCTTTTGTCCCCGGACCGCCTCCCAAAACAGCCTTTTATTATGATTCTATAACTCACTATATGGAGGGGGAATCCTACTACTACGGTGTGACCGTTGGCGGCAGCTATCAATTGAATGATCTGGCGGCGGTATCGTTGGGGTTGCGGTATGCTGATGCGCAGATCAGTCGAAGTGGTTACGCCAGGATATCGGGCAGTCCTGTTTCGGCCTCGAAAACGGCCTTTCTGGACTATCAAGAAACCGGTTCAGGTTGGTGCGGTATTCTTGGTTTGAACATCGTGCCATCTGAAAGGTTTAATATAGGTCTGCGATATGAAAGCAGGACGAGGATCAATCTCGAAACCGAGGTAAAAAAGGATGACCTGGGTCTTTTGGTGAACGGCGCCACTCGGCGGCGTGATATCCCTGCTCTTTTCGGGGCAGGATTTTCCTGCCAGGTTACACCACGGTTGAGGGCCGAAGCCGATATCACCTATTATTTCAACAAGCAGGCACACTGGGATGATATACCGATAACGGCACAGGATGAAACCGAACGAGGCAACGGTTATGATATCGGTATCGCCCTTGAATATGAACTCACCCCGCAGATTAAATGCAGCGCCGGTTATTTGTACACCGAGACGAAGATCGACCCGGACAATATGAGTATAGAGGCGCCGGAACTGGACGCGCATACCGTAGGTTCAGGCATGGCTTGGATTGTCGACGACAACTGGGTCGTTAACGCGGGATTATTAAGAGCTTTTTACAGGGATGAAATTACGTCCGGCGGGATTCAACTGGAAAAGTCGGTCTGGATTTTGGCTTTGGGATTTCAGTATAAATTCTTTTGATTTTTCGGATATTGACAAACCACCGGGCTTAGGCTATGAATAAATTTTGATCACTGGGGGAGTCGATGAGAATCGGCTGAGAGGAGGCTGCGAGCCTCGACCCCTGGAACCTGATCCGGATAATGCCGGCGCAGGGAAGCTGATGATTTCTTTCAGTACATCTCTTCTTTCCCTTCTCCGGCGATTATCAGTCCCGGAGGGGCGGCGGATGCTGCGTATTTCCAATTTGAGCAAAAGATTTGACTCCCTTCGTGTATTCGAGGATTTCAGCTTCTCTGTGCCGAAAGGTGGTTTTACAGTCCTGATCGGTCCTTCAGGGTGCGGAAAGAGTACCCTGTTCGATGTGCTTACAGGTGTGGTTTCGAAGGATTCCGGAGAGATCTTCTGGCTTGAAGAAGATCTGCTGAATCTTGGGAGGAAAGCTGCATACATGCAGCAGAAAGATCTGCTTCTTCCGTGGTTTTCCTTGTTTGAAAATGCGCTGCTGCCGGCGCGGGTTTCCGGAAAAGCCGGGGACGATGCCCGCATGGAGGCAGCTTCTCTTTTCAGGCGTTTGGGTTTGTCCGGTTTCGAATCTTATCCTCCGTCCAAGGTCAGCGGCGGTATGCGTCAGAGGTGTGCACTCGTGCGGACACTGATGTTCGGGCGCGAACTGGTATTGCTGGATGAGCCGCTGTCGGCCCTCGATGCGATAACGCGGAGGAGTCTTCAAACCCTGCTGCTGCTGCTTCAAAGCGAATTCGGCAAAAGTCTTTTGATGATAACTCATGATGTGGAGGAAGCGCTTCACCTTGCAGATGAAGTTCTCGTGTTGACACCTGCGCCGATGCGGATAAGGGAGCATTTCTCGTTAACCGGCGAAAAGCCTCGCCGAATGACCGATCCCGGCTTGCTCGAGATAAAGGAACATATCTATACATTGCTTGATGGGGAAAAAGGCGATGTCTCGTGCTAGATGTCTAACTTTTCTTGTTATCGTTTTCATAATGCTTTTGTGGGAGAGTCTTTGCCGTTTTTTAGCTGTTCCGGCCTACATTCTGCCCTCACCTGCGCGGATAATTCATACTGCGGTGATCCAGGCCCCTTTGCTTGCTTCGAACACTGCGGTAACCGCCCTGGAGATTCTCGTGGGCATATTCGCGGCCCTTTCTGTCGCCCTCCCGCTTGCCACGGTTATGTTTGCCAGGCCCGCCGTGGAGCATGCTCTGGCTCCTTTTTTGGTTGCAAGCCAGGCCGTGCCCGTGTTCGCACTGGCACCGCTTCTGGTGGTTTGGCTGGGTTACGGCATCGCCGGAAAGGTTTTCATGGCCGCGGTAATAATTTTTTTCCCTATAACCATCAATCTTTTAGAAGGTTTCAAGAGCTGCAGCTCCGAATACCGGATGCTTTTCAACCTGATGGGAGCCGGCTTCTGGACGCGGATGAGGCTCCTTCATTGGCCTTGGGCTTTGCCTTATTTTTTCGCCGGACTCAAGGTAGGTGTTTCCATAGCACCTATAGGTGCCGTTATCGGCGAATGGGTGGGTGCTCAGAAGGGGCTGGGCTTTTTAATGATACAGGCCAACGCGCGATTGAGGGTGGACCTTGTGTTCGCCGCGATCCTCTGGCTTTCGGCGATGGGGCTGGCGATGTGGGGCATGGTGGGGGTGCTCGAACGGAGGGTGGTCAGGTGGAAATAAGCGCACTCAGCTTTCTATAAAACAAGCAAATTTGATGAAGCCGTAAAAAGTACGATCTCCGCTTTATCGGCGTCGGGGTCGGAATCGGTATCGGGGTCGGAAAGGCTGCCGATCAACGTCCGATACCGATCCCGATAGCGACCCC
>CAYXDR010000133.1:0-8053 GCA_964463515.1 uncultured Desulfobacteraceae bacterium
TGGTTGCTGCTGAAAGCAGGACCAGGGCCTGTAAAGGTGGAACAGCACAACAACTACGCCGCCGGGATCCCCGTGCCCGAGGACAGATATGCCTACACCGTTGAGTTTTACAATCCGCTTTTTCGAATGATCAGCCCCTATCTGAGAGATTTTGTGGAGGCATTCTACATGAGGATTGCGGCTGTGGCCCAGGCACTGGGCAACAGGGCAAGGCGCATTTACACCGGGGATGTGGGCTGTTACGCCATATACATCACCTTGTTTCTGGCCTTTTTGATATTTGCACAGATGAGATGGAACCTATGGCAATAAAAATTGTTCAAATGATAATTTCGCCCTTTATTGCTTTTGTAATCGGAATCCTGTTCTTGGGGCTGTCTAGGAAGGTGGTGGCCAGGATTCAATGGCGCTGCGGCCCCCCGCTTCTACAGCCCGTTATCGACATCCTGAAGCTTTTTCATCAAGGAAGCATAAGCCACGGAAATATTTTTGTAGGGGGGATGATCCTTTCACTGGCCGGCAGCATCCTGGTGATCTGGTTTCTTCCCCTTGGCTGCATCCATCCGTTGAGTTCGTCAGGGGGTATGCTGGTTATCCTTTACGCGATGCTTTTTGGACCGTTGGGCCTGGCTTTGAGCGCGGCCGAGGCGGCTAATCCCAATGCCAGCATTGGGGTCTCACGAAAATTTCTCCTGGCCCTGGGCTACGAAGTTCCCTTGCTGTTCGTCCTCCTGGCGGTAATGACGCACTATAACACAATTTCGATCGTGGAAATCGTTGAGAAACAACAGGGCTCAGGCTGGGCTTTATTCACCCTGTCCCTGTTGTTGCCCTGCGCGGCCTATTTTCTTATCCTCCCGGCCATCCTCGATATCAGGCCCTTCGATCTTATCCAGGCCCCTCAGGAAATCTCCTCCGGTCCCATGGTGGAATACGGCGGCTCATTGCTGGCGCTGGCAACAATACAACATGCGCTCAATCTCTTTGTAGGGGTCGCGCTTTTCGTGGCTCTGTTCCTGGGCGGTGCGGCAGATCCCTTTGTCTTCTTCGTGAAAATGCTGGTGGTATTCATCCTGCAGCTTTTTATCCATGCGGCCTATCCCCGCCTCAGGATTGAGCAGGCTCTTCGATATCTATGGAAATGGCCTACAGCTTTGGCCCTGGCCGGATTGATCGCAATCGTGGCAGTGGGAGGATAACCGTGGATAGGAATCAGCTCGCAAAATGGATTAAAGAGCCTGGCGTGATGAGCCGGAAATATTCCCTTTATGTGGTTTATTTCTGTACTGGATGCGGAATCATTGAAATCCCGCCTTCCATTACCTCCCGCTGGGATGCCGAGAGATTCGGCGTCATACCCGTCGCTTCTCCCAGGCAGGCCAATCTGTTTCTGATTACCGGCTATGTTTCTGTAAAGACTTTAAAGGCGGTCATCAGGACTTACGAACAGATGCCGGATCCGAAGTATGCCGTGGCTTTCGGCTCGTGCCCCATAAACGGTGGAATGTACTGGGATTCTTACAACACGATTAAACATCTGGACAAATACATCCCTGTTGACGGCTGGATTGCCGGTTGTATGCCACGGCCCGAGGCAATATTTGTGGCAATAACGCATCTTTGGACTCTTATCGATAACCAAATGGCCAATGGTTACAAAAAATACAGGGAACAATACTCCTCTTACCGGGCAAATCAGGAACAAATCCTCGGTGAGCTCGAATGGCCTCCGCTGTTTTCCATGGGTGATAAAAATGAACGACGCGCTGAAGCAGGATCTTGAATCGACTTTCAAAGACGTCCTGGTCACGCCTGCCGGCAAGGACCGGATCACGGTTACGGTGAAGGACAAGGCGGTATTGACAGTGCTGCAATTTCTCAAAGACAGGGGATTCAGGCATCTGGCGCTTGTTTCCTGCGTGGATTGGATTGCTGATGGCGAATTTGAGCTGGTTTATATTCTTTCGTCTTATATATCCCGGGATAACGGGTATACGGAAAAAGAGCGAACCAATATAACCGTAAAAACGAGGATATCCCGGGACAAGGCTCATTTTTCAACGTCTATGCCTGTGTTTAAAAATGCAGAGCCTTACGAACGTGAAATCCACGAGCTTTTCGGGATAGATTTCGAAGGGCATCCGAGGCAGACACCCCTGCTGCTCGAAAGGAAGTATGCCATACCACCGTTTAGAAAAGATTTTGATACCAGAAAATACGTAAAGGACGTTTTTGACAAGGTTCCATTTGTCGAAGGCGGAAACGAAAAGCCATGAGAGAACTCGAACTTTACTTCGGCCCGCAGCACATGGGGATGGTGGGAAATTTCAGCATCACGCTGAAGGTGCAGGGGGATCGCATTTTGCGCGCCAGTGCCAATCCCGGATTCCTGCACAGGGGCTTTGAAAAGCTCATGGAATTGAGAAAATGGATTCAGAATTTCCCCCTTGTTTGCAGAATGAATGTAGTGGAACCTGATTCCATGGAAATGATTTATGCCATGGCCGTGGAGCAACTCTCAGGGCTCGAAGTGCCGGAGCGGGCGCATTATATCCGGAGCATCTATCTCGAGCTGGCCCGAATCGGTTCCCATTTGTTTGGTCTGTGGGCCTACGCCAACATGCTGGGGTTCGATACCGCGGCCCACTGGGCGATGTATCACCGGGACCTTATCCTGGATCTTTTTGAAGAGTTGACCGGCGGCAGGGCCTACCACATCTACATTTGGCCCGGTGGAGTGAGGCGGGATTTCCCGGATGGTTTTGAGGACAGGATCGTAAATACCCTGCAAACCATCGGAGATTGTGTGCCCGATTATGATGACACCTTTTTTAACAACCGTGTTTTTTATGCGAGGGCTAAGGATATAGGGAAGGTAAGCCTGGAGGAGGCGCAGGAAATGGGAGCTACTGGGCAGGTTTTACGCGCGGCCGGTCTCGCATACGATATCAGGAAGGTCGAGCCCTATGCCGCCTATGACCAGGTAACCTGGGAGGTTCCTACAAGAGAAGACGGGGACGCCTACTCGAGGATATGGGTTGTTCGGGATGAAATGATCGAAAGTGTCCACATGATATCGAAGCTCCTGGATAAGATGCCCGGGGGGGAAGTTTACAACAGGGCACCCAACCCTTTTAAGTGGAAAATCCCCGCAGGGGAGGTTTATGTGAGGTGCGAGTCTTCCAGGGGAGAGCTGGGGCTTTATTTGGTAAGCGACGGTGGAGATAAACCGTACCGGGTGCATTTCAGGACGCCTTCTTTTCCTCATGGCCTGATAGTACTGGAAAAGGCATTGGTCGATGCCAGCATCGCCGACACCGGCAACACCATGATAAGTCTGTATGTGGTCGCCCCTGAAATAGACAGGTAGCCTCGGAGCGGGGCTATCCGGCCACAGGTTGAAAAACAACCGGAAGGGGGCACCGCATCCTCAAAAGGGAGAGCCCATGAGCGCAAAAAGCCTCATAAGTCCTTTTAAGGCTGCCAGGTATCTATTCAAAAAACCGAAGACATTGAAATATCCTTTTGAACTCAAGGAGCCCTCGATGAGGTATCGGGGCTTTCACCTCAATGACTGGGATGTTTGCACCGGATGCGGCAATTGCGCTGATATATGCCCGAATGAAGCCATAACCATGGTTGAAATACCGGAATTGGAATTCAAACCCGGCAAAAAGAACGAAAGACCACTGCTGGATTACGGAAGGTGCTGCTTCTGCGGTTTATGCGTGGACATCTGCCCTCCCGGATGCTTAAGGCTCTCCAGGGACTATTTTCACATTCACTATGATACCCGTACGTTTGTGTTTTTTCCAAAGGACGAAAAAACGGACGAAGAGAGCTTTCTTCCGGCTGAAGACTATTCCGTGCTCAAGGCAAGCCTGTCTCACAGGCGGAAAGACTATGAAGGATTTGCCTCTGAATATCAGTATACGCTCTATGAACCGGAGCGTGTTACGATGCCCGAAGTGGCCGCGGAAAAGAGAAAGCTTTCTTTTGTGGAGCAGGTTATCGGCTACAGCAGGCAAGAAGCCGAGAGAGAGGCAGGCAGGTGCCTGGAGTGCAGGTTGTGCGAAGATGCATGCCCGGCCCACGTGAAGATTTCCGATTACATACGGGCGATCTATGAAGCAAAGTCGGAGGAATCATTACAGAAGATCTTCGAAGACAATCCCCTGCCGGCCATATGCGGCAGAATTTGCATGAAGCATTGTGAATCCGCCTGTTCCCTGCGGTTCAGGGGAGAGCCCCTGGCCATTCGCTGGCTGAAAAGGTATGCGTCAGACAGCATCCAGGATTATACCTCCGCCTTGAGGCAGAAACCGGGGCCTGCCACAGGCAGAAAAATAGCCGTCATAGGCGCGGGGCCCGGAGGTTTGTCTGTAGCCTATTTTCTCGTCTTAAAGGGGCATGAAGTGGTTGTTTATGACTCCCTTCCCGGTGGAGGAGGCACAATGCGCATCGGCCCTCCACCCTACAGGCTGCCTGTTGAAAGCATAGACAAGGATGTTGATTATATCAGTTCCCTGGGAGTGGAATTCAGGTTTAACACCCGTGTCGGCAACGATGTCTTGTTCGAGGACTTGCTGCGGGACTACGAGGCGGTCTATCTGGGAATCGGCACCACGGTCAGCCGGTCCACCGGGGTAGCAAACGCGGATAAGTGCAAGCTGGCCCTGGATTTCCTAAGGGAGACCAAAATCGGGGGATCAGGTCCCGTGGGCAGGATGGTTATCGTGATCGGCGGCGGTAACGTAGCCATGGACGCGGCGCGGGAAGCCGTGAGACTGCAGCATATCCAATATCCTGATGAAAATGTCGTTACCAGGACTGTCTCTTTGGAAGATTGGCATGAAATGCCCGCAAGTCGGGAGGAAATTGAAGAGGCACAGGCGGAAGGAATAGAATTTAATCCTGCCTGGGGCCCGAAGGAAATAGTGTTGGACAATGAAGGAAATGTGAAAGGCCTGAAATGCACGAAGGTTAAATCCGTATTCGATGAAAAGGGAAGGTTTTCTCCCAGCTTTTACGAAGACAACCAGACCATCCTGGAAGGGGACATGGTTATAGAGGCAATCGGCCAGGGTCCGGATTTTTCGTTTATACCCAGGGAAATGTTCGACAATCTTGAATTTACCGAAAGGAGAAAAGTAAAAGTCGACCAGAACGGCATGACTTCGATTCCAAAGCTATTTGCCGGAGGGGATATCGTTAACTTGAACCTGGATGCGGTAACAGCCATTGCAGATGCAAAGACCGCCTCGGAAGGTATCCACAAGTACATTACCGGCCAGTTTCCTTGATGAATCCCGCAGTCCCTTACTGCATATGGGTCGGGCGCAGGAGCTTCGTCCTACAGACACATAAAGGCCGGGAGTACAACTCCTTCCTACTCGCCTCTCACATTTCTAAGGTTGTTCTTAGCAACAGCATCAAAAAACCTTGACGGTGTCGAAAAAAATTGAAAAAATCTGTTTTTATAATTTTGATCTATGGACTTATACCCGAAAATAATATAAAGAACGGCTCTGTAAGATTCAAAGAACCGCTTTTATGTATGGCTTCAGGTCCGGCTTGCAAGGAAATGGGAGTTAACCCTGTTTCCGAAAAACAATGCTGATTGTGATCTTTTTCACACCTTAGATTAATTCGATGAAAAACGCCCATTCACCTGCGAGGGCTCGACAGGAAGAGTCTTATCACAACCGCGCCCGGCACCTGCATCTGGTGCTGCCTGCAGGCTTTGCCGTTATCTGCCTGTTTATATTAGGCAGATACAACTATCTTCTTTTTCATTCCCTGGTGGAACTGGGAGCCGTTGCCGTTGCATGGAGTGTCTTTTTCCTTGTCTGGAACGCAAGACGGCTGGAAATATCTGACGCCTTTATACTGCTCGGGATCGGCTATGCGATCGTCGGCGCCTTGGATTTGCTTCATACCCTGGCATATGAGGGGATGGGCGTTTTCGAGGACGGAGGCACGGCTTTGGCCACCCAGCTGTGGATCGCGGCCAGATTTATAGAGACGGCGGCCCTGTTCTTTTTCCCTTTGTGTTTTATCCTGAAAGGATTTTGCCGATGGGGAGCTTACGCCCTTGTTGGCGGTGCTTTCATGATGCTTGGCAGCGTTTTTGCGTGGAATCTTTTTCCTGAATGCTTCAATGAGCAAACCGGGTTGACTCCCTTTAAAATCGCAAGCGAATATTTTGTCATGGGTGGGCTTGCCGGTTCAGCGGTTCTAACGTATCGAAAAAGGAATTTGATCGGACCGAATGTCTCCCTGTTTTTGTGCGGGGCCATGCTGGTTACGATAGTATCCGAATTCTGCTTCACTCTTTATGCATCTGCCTTTGGTGCCGCCAACATGGCCGGCCACCTGTTCAAGGTGGTTTCTTTCATGCTGATTTACCGGGCGTTGATCGTGGAGAGCCTGGAACGGCCCATGGAAACCCTTGCCCATGGGTTGCGTAAAGAAACCGAACGCTACGCCCGGATTATGGAAACCGCGGTCGACGGATTCTGGATTGTGGACAGGCAGGGAAGAATCCGGGATGCCAATGCGTCTGCGGAGCGGATGTCGGGATTTTCACGTGGCGATCTGCTTTCCAAGCGGATTTCCGATATCGACATTGACGAATCCGCCGAGGAAATCGCCGGGCGCATGAAAATGCTGGTGGAAAAAGGCCCGTGTTTGTTCGAGGCCCGCCACAGGCGTAAAGACGGTTCTATGCTTGACGTGGAGCTGAGCTGCAGTTTTCTCCCCTATGATGACGGTCAATTCATCGTATTTGTGCGGGATATTTCGGAACGGAAAATTGCAGCCAGAATGCTCGAAGAAAGTGAAGCGCGTTATCGAGGCATTGTGAGCGCGTTGCCGGATCTGCTTTTCCGTATCGATTCAGAATCAAGGTTCACGGATGTTCAAACCAGCGTTCCTGAGATGCTTGTGGCCCCGGAGGAAGAAATCATCAGAAAAACCGCATGGGAGATTCTGCCTCCCGACATTGCCGAGTTGACCGACGAGAAGGTTCGGGCCACGCTTCAAAGCGGAAAAATGCAGGTGTATCACTATGCCATGGATGTACGGGGTGTTACCAAGGAATGCGAAACGCGCATGGTTCCCTTCGGAAACAGCCAGGTGCTGGCAATTGTACGGGACGTAACCGAGGCGCGCGACGCTGATCGTCGCCTTAGGGAAAGTGAGGCGCGCTACAACGCCATTGTAAACGATCAAACAGAACTGATCTGCCGTTTTGATGCCCACGGGGTGCTTGGTTTTGTGAACAGGGCCTACTGCAGTTGCTTCGGGCTGCAGCCCGGCGAACTGATCGGTCGTTCCTTCTTCCAATTGATTCCTGAAAAAGACAGGGAGTTCGTTGAACAGCAGTTTACATCACTTACCCGGCAGCAGCCGGTCGCGACCTATGAACACGAGGTTATTGATCGAGACGGGAACAAACGTTGGATGGAGTGGAAGGACCGTGCAATTTTTAACGAACAGGGGGATATCACGACTTATCAAGCAGTGGGCCGGGATGTTACCGAACGGAAAATTTTGCAGCAAAGCCTGATGCGGGCCTCTGAAAGGGAGCAGGTGAACCTGGCCCGGGAACTTCATGATGGTCTTTGCCAGGACTTGAAGGGGCTGGAAATTCAGGCGGCGTTGCTGGAAGACAGAATCGCCGAAGATGAAAAGGATTTAACAGAGTTGGCATCCGGTTTATCGAGCGGCATTAACTCAGCCGTGCGTAGGGCATACGGGATCACACAAGGCATGTTTCCCATTGAGCTGGGAACAAAAGAGTTCAGCAAGGCTCTTAAAGAGTTTGCTCAAAAAACGATGTATCAAGGGAAGATTAATCTTGCGGTTTTCGTGCAGGATGATTCGGCCCCGAAAAACAGCTCACAGGCACATCAATTATACCGCATCGCTCAAGAGGCCGTGAACAACGCCCTGCAGCACTCGAACGCCACAGAAATGGAGCTGACCTGGAGAGAGGAAAACGGCGGGAAGCTTTTATCAATACGCGACAATGGAACAGGCATCAGGGATA
>CAYXDR010000134.1:0-8029 GCA_964463515.1 uncultured Desulfobacteraceae bacterium
TCTCGTGTCCAAGCCCCATATCTCTTCGATCCCGATAGCGATCCCGATTTCGATTTCGATTATCCCAACAATACAATCGCTGCACATAAAAAAATAAAGAGGCCGCCCGCCGGAACAATTCCGGTCTGAGCGGCCTCCCTTCCGGGCTCTTTCGCTTGTAGTTTCGATTCAGCCCGATATATGTCGATCCACTGATCAGGCAGCGGCTGGATCAGGCAGCCAGAAAGCCGGTAGTTTAACCCTTTCCCTGCCCTCGATTTCGGGCTGCTCGAAGCTCAGCAACTTCCAATGCCCTCTGGCTTTCTGAAATTCCCGCAACATAAGGTGATTCAAAAAATGACCCGATTTATTCACCACGAAGTGCCCTATCACCGGGCACCCTATAACCGATAGATCTCCTATGAAATCCAATATCTTGTGGCGCACGAACTCATCCCTGTACCTGAGTCCGTCTTCGTTGAGGACTCTGTTTTCATCTATCACAACGGCGTTATCCAGGGATCCCCCCTTGGCGAAACCGTTGTCCTTGAGCATCTGTACGTCCTTAAGAAACCCGAAGGTGCGTGCCTTGCTGATTTCCCTTACAAAATCCTTTCCGGAAAAATTAAGTGAAAAGTGTTGGTTGCGTACCAGCGGGTGGTCGAAATCGATTGTATAGGTAATCCTTAATTCACGCGAGGGATAAATCGCCACAGACCTTGCACCATCATCCAGCTTGAACGGCTTGCGGATAATCATAAAATTTTTCGGTGCAGACTGCTGTTGAATTCCAGCACTCTTGAGCAAAAAGACGAAAGGAGCTGCACTGCCGTCCATGATCGGCACCTCTGCCCCGTCCAGTTCAATGACGGCATTGTCTATTCCCAGCCCGAAAAGAGCCGCCAACACATGCTCGACTGTGCATACACGGCAGCCGTTGACTCCAAGAGTTGTGGCCAGGGTCGTGTCCACCACATTGTCGAAGCAGGCCTTGACATAGGGCTGGTCCACCAGATCAGTGCGCACAAACCTGATTCCCGTGTTCGAGGCTGCGGGTTTGATTGTCAACTTCACGCGTTCACCGGAATGAAGTCCCACTCCGGTGCAACCGACTGCTTCTTTCAATGTCCTCTGCGTATAATCCACTCAGTTCTCCTTGATTTTCCCTTCAGGCCCGTCCATCTCATCCGCTCTATTAGCAACCATCATGCCAGAGAGGGACAGCAAAAACCGAAATGGCAACAAAGCCCTAACACACTGTAATCACAAGCACAAAAACATAAAAACATACTTCAGCATAACAGGTACAATATTTTGTTGATCGAAAATGTGTGAAAAAGACCACACTACATCAGAAAAAAAGCCACAGTCGGGATGCAGCAAGGTTCCTCCCAGCCCCCTTGCAGACTCCTCACAGGGCTGCCACACAGTGGATTTCGATCCTCAATTGCTCTTGAAAAAGAACCGCATTTCTATTAGCCTTCTTTTTTCACATTCGGCAACATACACCAAGGGATTGAAAATTGATTGATAACTTCATTCACCGGTTCGGCAAATTGGCCCTCGCTTGGCTGCTGGTCATAACAGCGGCCTGTTCGTCCGTCCGGGAGAGCGCTTTTCAAGAACCGCACAAAGCTGCCTTAAGAACATCCTTTTCAATCCCAGCCTTCAAGGACGACCTTCCTGTTGAATCTCTCTCTGCAGCTGTAAAACGAAACATTGCCTATCTGGACAAACTCCCCCACGAACACCGATTCAGCTACGGAGACATAACCTTTACACCGGCCCGTATCAAGGAAAGCCAGGAATTACTCCTGAACCTTCTCGAAAAATATCCTGACCCCGAGGAACTCAAAAAAAACATACTCAGCAATTTCGAAATTTTCAAGGCCTCAGGGACCCGGCAAACCGGAAAGGTTCTGTTTACCGGCTACTACGAACCCCTTTATGAAGCGTCCCTCGAGCCTGACCAAACCTACAAATATCCAATCTACAGCCCCCCGAAGGATATGATAAAAATAGATCTCGGACTGTTCGACCCACGCTTCGAAGGTGAATATCTCACAGCCAGGATTGACGGCAGCAAAGCAGTTCCCTACCACTCGCGTAACGAGATAGAAAATGGCGGGGTATTGAAAGGCCGGGGACTGGAAATCGCCTGGCTGAAAAGCCCCGTAGACGTGGCGTTTCTCCATATACAGGGTTCTGGTCGCCTGAAACTGCCGGATGGAAGGATCATTTCGGCCGGCTATGCGGCGAAAAACGGCCATCCATACCGGAGCATCGGCGCCCGCCTCATAGAGCAGGGGCTTCTCAGTCGTGAAGGAATGTCCATGCAGGCAATCAGGGGGTATCTGGCTGCACACCCCGGTAAGGTGAACGAACTGCTCGACCACAACCCTTCTTATGTTTTTTTCAGGCTCCACTATGGTCCAGCCGTCGGAAACATAGGGGTGCCCCTCACCCCGCAGAGATCAATTGCACTTGACGCCGACCTTTTCCCCAAGGGCGCTCTCTGTTTCATTTCCACAAAAAAACCGCGGGTCGACACCAACGGAAGAATTGTTTCATGGGCACCCTTTTCTACTTTTGTAATCAATCAGGACACCGGCGCGGCCATCAAAGGGGGAGGCCGTGCGGATATATTCTGGGGTTTCGGCGAGTACGCCGAAATCGCGGCCGGCCACCTGAAACACCAGGGGGAGCTCTACCTGCTGGTGAAAAAACATTGAAGCACAAAAGTCGGTTCAAACCGGGAACCTTGAAAAATCCGCCACCCGCATGATCAGCTCCTCCACCCGTTGAAGGGTTCCGAGCCGGTTAAACCTCATCTTTTCGTCTTCAGTCATGATTTCCACCCCGTCGAAAAAATCATCCACAGGGGGACCGAGTTCGGTCAACTTGTGGGCTGCGGTGTAATAATCACCTCGCCGCAGCGGCCGGGAAACGGCGTCTTCAACCGCGGATGCAGCCTCCCACAACGAGGTTTCGCATTCCTCCCGGAAAAGCCCCGGATCCACTGGATGCCGTACACTCTCTTTTTTCAATATGTTGCGGACTCGTTTGAATGTCAGGCACAGGGCACCGAATCGTTCCGATTCGCTTGAGAAACGCGCAACCTGTTCGATTCTGGTGCGAAGGCTTGATATCCACTCGAAATTCACCGACAAGACCGACTCTACACAATCCGCGTCATAGCCTTCCCTCAGCAGCATCCTCCGGTAACGTTCCCTACAGAATTGCATCACTTTTTCAACGGTGTTTCCGGGAACATTGATCTCTCCCGCCCTTGCAAGAATGCAGGCTGCCTCGCCCACCAACCAGCGTAAAGACACATCCCATCCCTTCTGCTCCAGGATGCGTAGCACAGCCAGGGCGTGCCGTCTTAGAGCAAAGGGGTCGGCGTTCCCGGATGGTTCCAGCCCTACGGCGAAATACCCCACGATGCTGTCCACACGATCTGCGGCTCCCACCACAGCGGCGATATCCGACTCGGGTACCTGATCCCCCGCCCTGATCGGCAGATAGTGTTCACGGATAGCCCGGCAGATTTCCTCGTCATAGCCCTCCATTCGCGCGTAAGAAGCTCCCATGATTCCCTGGAGTGAAGGGAATTCTCCGACCACCTGGGTCACGAGGTCACATTTGCAAAGCTTCGCCGCCTCCTCCACCGCCTCCTTCGAACCCGGGACGACGCGTCGTGCTAATGAGACGGCCAATTCTGAAAACCTCAAGACTTTCGCCCTGGAAGTTCCCAGTTCGGCCTGAAAAATCACGCCTTCGAGTTCTTCCAGGCGGGAGGCCAGAGGCTTTTTCCTGTCCTCGTCAAAGAAAAACACAGCATCGGCCAGCCTCGCCCGCAGTACCCGCTCGTGGCCTTTTCTAACCACGGCTTCATTCCTTGCAACGGTGTTGTTTACCGCAACGAAATAGGGCAGCAGGCTGCCCGATTCATCGTGCACCGAAAAATATTTCTGGTGTTCCTTCATTGCCGTTACCAGTACAGGCTCCGGAAGGGAAAGAAAAGACCCGTCAAACGAACCGCAGACCGCGGATGGATATTCCACCAGGTTCGCCACTGTGGCAAGTAATTCCGGATCGTCGGCAGGTATTCCTCCAGCACCGGCGGCGGCATCCCGCACCATTGCCTTTATGCGGCGCCGTCTCTCTGCCGGATCCACCACTACAAAACCACTTTCAAGGGCCTTCATGTATTCGTCTACGCAGTGCACTTCGACCTTTTCAGGCGCCATGAAACGATGCCCGGAAGTATAAGCACCTGATGATATCCCCGCCGCTTCGAAAGAGACCACATTTCCTCCAAAAATTGCAGTGATCCAATGAATCGGACGCACAAAGGCCGTGGACACCTTCCCCCACCGCATGGACTTGGGCCACGGAACCGCCGCGATGAGCCCCGGCAGAACCTCCGTCAGCACAGCTATAGTGTGTCTCCCCGGAATCGTGTGTCTGAGAAACAAGTACTCGCCCTTGGGTGTTGCAATGCGATCCAGAGCCTCAACGGCCACCCCCTGCCGCTCGGCGAAACCCAGGGCAGCTTTTGTCGGATTGCCCTGTTCGTCGAAAGCCACGCGCACCGGTGGCCCTGTAATCTCTTCGGTCGTCTCCTGCTGGGCTTCGGCCACCGCTTTTACAATCAGCACAAGCCGCCTGGGCGTTCCGTATGTAACGACTCCTCCTGTGTAGTCTACGCGGTTTTCGGCCAGGCATGAAACGCACAGGTCCTTCAAATCCGACAATCCCTGTGCAAGATAGCCGGAAGGGATCTCTTCGGTTCCAATCTCAAGCAATAATTCGGCAACCATAAACTCACCCGTCATCCCGCTGCATCAAAGGAAAACCCATCTCTTCCCGCTGATTCACATAATTTCGACCTGCTAGCCTGGCCATCCGCCTTATCCGGTCGATATAATGTGTACGTTCCGTTACGCTCACCGCTCCTCTTGCGTCCAGTAAATTGAAAGTATGGGAACATTTGAGGCAGTAGTCATAAGTTGGAAGCACCAAGCCCAGTTCACCGGCCCTTACGGCCTCCCGCTCGTATAAGTCGAACAGTTTCACCAGCATTTCCACGTCAGCCACCTCGAAATTGTACGTGGAAAGCTCCCATTCCCCCTTTTTGTGTACCTGCCCGTAGGTCAACCGGTCATTCCAGTTGAGATCATAAACATTTTCCACCTCCTGCATGTACATGGCGATACGCTCAAGCCCGTAGGTGATCTCCACGGAAATCGGGTCCAGCCTCTGGCTTCCAGCGACCTGGAAATAGGTGAACTGGGTAATTTCCATTCCGTCGAGCCAGACCTCCCATCCCATACCGGAGGCCCCCACATTCGGAGATTCCCAGTCATCTTCCACGAAACGGATGTCGTGATCGAGTGGATCCAGCCCGAGCCGCTTCAGGCTCCCCAGGTAAACATCCTGAATATCGAGAGGCGACGGTTTAACTATGACCTGGTATTGATAATAGTGCCCGAGGCGGTTGGGGTTCTCGCCGTATCTGCCGTCAGTGGGCCTTCTGGAGGGCTCAACGTAGGCAACGGCCCAAGGCTCCGGCCCCAGAACACGGAGCAAGGTGGCAGGATTCATGGTTCCCGCCCCTACTTCGATATCGTAAGGCTGCTGGATGATACAACCGTAGTCCGCCCAGTATTTTTCCAGCGAAAAAATTAATTCTTGAAAATTCATCGGTACCTCCAAACCTTCATGAACAGGCCATGAGGCGAATTTTACCAGCAGGTGGTGTGATTTATTAACAGTTGGCCTTTGCCGTGTCAAGAATGACGGCCTAGTGACAGCTCCTCAGCCCTCGTTCCGGCACATGCCGGAACACACTGTTGGACCCCCACAGTAATTCAGCAGGAAGTAGCGACCGTCTCCGGCGGGGGTAACCACAGGCAGGTGCAGGCAAATCTCAGGTTGATGGATATATGTCAATCACCCCATAAACAAACTCATCCAGTCATCTACTCCCACTCCGGGGGTTTCCACATCACCACCTGCATAGAAACCATTCAAAACTTTTTCTACTTCATTCAAGCCCTTTCCCTTCAGCGATCTTTCAAGCCTTCCCACAGCATGTTTAGGAAAACAGAAAAAATCACCTGAAAGGGTCAAATCCACTATTTTCCCATCCATCAATTCCATTTCACACCGGAGAAGGCCTCCGGGGGCTTTATAAATCCTTTGAACCACGTTCAGTCCGGCTCGAATCTTGACATCGCGGCCGGTGTTCATCTTGCCCTTTCGATACAGCCATTGGCGGCTGGTCATTTTTTCAGACAGATCCTTAATGGTCTCGGCAAGATCATCATCAATGGTCGAAGGCTCCATCCGTCCGGTAATTTTTTCGAACTCCTCAGCCATCATGGCATCGAGCAGCTCTTCACTCCATTGCCCGGCTCTTTCCGCTCCCAGTTCCCTGCGGATCGTCGTGAGGTTTTGCGTCAGTGTCTTGTAAATCTTGTCGCGAAACTTCTCGTCGGGGACATTCAGGACCCTGGACATTTCAAGGAAATCGAAATCCATTATCAGGTTTCCGACAAAAACGATGCAGTCCCCGATTTCCCCGGCCCCTGTACCGGAAATCTTTCCAGACCCGCAGATGACATCGTTCACTGGTTTGTATTCAACCGCTATTCCCATCCGCCGGTATACATTCATCACAGGGCCAAGGAACTTTCGGTAAAAGTGTTGCTTGTTTCTGGGAACAAGAGGATTGTCCTTGTGTAAGACAAGCTGAAAAAAGTACTGGTTTCCATCCAGATAAACCGCACCACCTCCTAGGTCCCGCCGGAAAACAGGAATGCCCGCTGCGGCGCAATAGGCAAGATCCACCTCCTGTGCGGCATGTTGGTGAAATCCAATGCATACGTAGGCCGAAGCCGGGCTTACCAGGCTCAACCCTTCCCGGCCAGTATGAGCCATTGCATGATAAATCAACTGCGATTCCAGCCACGGAACCTTACCGAGGCTATATAACTTCATATGCCGTTTTAAACCTCCGAAAATAAAACATTGCAGCACGTAAAGACAGGCGGGCAACACAACACATCTAGTCCCTGAGCTTTCTCTCCCTGATCTGAAAGTATGCATCCCTGAGTGCGAAGTACGGATCGAACGCCGCATCCTTCATGGATTCATAGTCTCCCAGTCTGAATGAGGTATCGTTCACCTTTTCCAGCAAACGGATTGCGAGCTTGTATTTGAGCTCATCCGGGTAATAGTTCAGCACGGAAAGGAACCCATCGCCGGCCATGCCTATTGTATCCCTCGCACTGGAAGGCCCGATAACTGGCCATATTATGAAAATCCCGTGCCCGACGCCGGCTGCACCCAATGTCTGTCCCAAGTCCTCATCATGAGCACTGATATTCATGGCCGAAGCTGGATCTGCCAATCCGCCGAGACCCGCTGTGCTGTTGATCATGAAGCGTGAAACCTCGTTTCCGAAGCCGTCTATCTTGCCTTGGAGCAGACAGTTGACCGCCCGAACCGGCATCAACAGGTTCTGGAAAAAATTCCGCACACAGGTGCGTATCTCCCAGGGCACGACCTTTTCATATCCCCTGGAAACCGGTTTGAGCAACCAGAAATACAATTTGTCGTTGAATTCGAAAAAGACACGGTTAAGAGGTTCCAAAGGGTCCGGAATTCCTTCAGGTATCTGCGGTTCCGTATTCAATCGCCGCCTGGGCGACTCTGAAGCTTCTCCTGCCCCCGGTTCTTCCACTGAAGCTGCTGAAAGCATCAGGCCGTGAAATTCGCCATCCCCTTCCCCCGAGTAGCCCGTGTCCAGTGAAGCGAACGCCCAGGCTTCATTTGCCAAGGTTGGAATACAGGCTATGGTGGAAAAAAAAGTACATAAAAAAACAATAAAGAGCGTTTTAAGGCTTTTTATCATGGTAATCCATCATCTCCATTAAAGTTAATGAGCAGATAAATCCTTGACTGACAACTCGGCAGTCTTTAACAAACATCGTCACGCTTTGATTTTCTCCTTGAGCATGTCCACAAGTTCTTCGTAGGA
>CAYXDR010000135.1:0-7973 GCA_964463515.1 uncultured Desulfobacteraceae bacterium
GGGGTATCACAGAGATCCGGATTGGGGATGTCTGTCTCGAATGCCTTTTCTGGACATGCAGGAGCGGGAGTGAGAGTCAAAAGGCCCCAGTGGATTTGTCCCGTTGGGGGTATAGAGGAGGGGGCGATGGTCGAAATAACATGTTTGGGAGGTACCGGTAGTGTAACCGGGTCCAGTTATCTTGTGGAATCCCGCGGAGGGAAGAGAGTTTTGGTCGACTGCGGATTATTTCAGGGGGGCGCCGTATCGAAGAACGAAACCGGGGGCCGTGGGGTTTCGACCCCGAGTCTCTGAATACGCTTATCCTCACACATGCCCATATAGATCACAGCGGCAGAATACCTCGTCTTACAGCTGATGGGTTCAACGGGAGAATCCTATGCTCCGCCCCGACTGCTGAGCTTTGCCAAATTCTGCTTCTGGATTCGGCGAATATCCAGGAAATGGATGCAGAATGGCAGACTCGCAAGAACAAACGAAACGGGCGGCCGCCTGTGCAGCCTCTTTACACGGTTGCCGACGCTGAAGCGAGCCTGAAACTGTTTACGCCGGTCGATCGGGGGCCGGTAATAGAGGTCGAAAAAGGTATCAAGGCAAGGCTCAGAAACGCTGGCCATATCCTGGGTTCGGCCATCCTGGAATTGTGGATCGAAGAGGAGGGGGAAACCGTAAAAGTGGTTTTTTCCGGAGACTTGGGGAGAAAGGACCAGTTGATAGTTAAAGACCCCGAGCCGGTGCTTTCCGCGGATTATTTTTTTGTCGAATCCACTTACGGAAATCGTACCCACCGTTCACTGGAGGAGAGCGGAAAAGAATTGCTGGATGCAATCCTTTTCAGCTACTCGCATGGGGAAAAGGTCCTCATCCCAGCCTTTGCGGTGGAAAGGACACAGGAAATCATTTATATGCTCGGGGAATTCCACAGGAGTGGAGAACTTCCGGACATTCCGATTTATCTCGACAGTCCGCTGGCTATAAAAGCGACGGAAATATTCAGGAAGAACTGGCGTCATTACGACACGGATGCAAAGGCCGTCATGGAAGGGGGGCATGACCCGCTGGATCTTCCGAACCTGAAATTCACAGAGAGCACTGCGGCTTCTATTGCAATTAACGAGAAAGCCGGGCCGGCTATAGTGATAGCCGGCAACGGCATGTGCACCGCCGGGCGTATCAAGCACCATCTAAAACATAATTTATGGCGCGAGGGTGCATCTTTGGTCATCGTGGGCTTTCAGGCCAACGGCACGACAGGCCGCAAAATTGTGGACGGCGCTCGCCATGTCAAGGTGTTCAGGGAAAACATAGCGGTCAACGCCAGGGTTTTTACGATAGGAGGCTTTTCGGCCCACGCCGACCAAAGTGAACTTCTTGACTGGGTAAGCCATTTCGAAGGCCGGCCCGAAGTTTTTGTTACCCACGGAGAGGATATTGCTTCCGAGACCCTGGCAGGGCTCATCCAGGAACGGTTCGGTTTCAAGGCCAAGGTCCCCCGGTGGAAAGAGAAACTGCTGCTTTCCCCGAGCGGGGCAACTGCGAAAATACCGGAAATCGAGGATTATTCATCGGAGGCCTACGCCGGATTTCTAGACGCAATAGACAGACTCGAGCTGGAACTGGAAGCACTGAAAAAGAGGGTCTCCTCGCCAGGCGCTGCGGCCATGGTCGATGAGGAAGATTTGGAACGTCTACGTTCTTTCGCGGAAGAAACCTCGGGTATTCTCAAATGATTGCTTCCGGCCTCATGATCGGGCGGCATTTTCCCTGAAGCCGCCCGGGACCGCTACACGGTCCACGTAAACCGTGCCGAGTTCGTCCAGTGCGAAGCGGCCCCGCGCTATCATCTCGACTGTCAGGGGAAATATCCGCCAGTCGCCTGTGCGTTTGAGCTCTTCCTGAAGCCCGTTGACGGTGTTTTCAAATGCTTCCTTGTCCTTGACAAGCTCCGGAAGCGGTTGAGGGAGCTTCACAGGCACCGGATCCGAAACCATCAACAGCGGGCCGGTATCTACCCCTTTATCGGTCCAGAGAGTCGATGATCGCAGTTCGGTTTCCCCGGCCATCACAGCATCCCTGACCGCGTGGTCTCCGGTGAACTTTCGTCTTCCGTGGGCATCTGTTATGGACAGGTCGGCGGGGTGGACGTTTACGCAACCGTTTATGGTTGTGTAGCTCATATATCCGCCGAGAGCTGTCATATCCACATCAAATGCTTTGAGAAGCAATGAAGGAATCCTGTCATATTCCCGCCTGGCTTCGATTCCTCCGGACTTCGTGATATCACGTTTCAGCCCTCTTGAACGGTGAAAGGCCCTGATGTCGTAGCTGGCATATGGAAGGGCGTATTCAAGGGCTATAGACTCCCCGGCACAGGATCCGTCCGACCTGTCACTGTATAGAAAAACCACTTCAAAGGGCGGTGTTTTTTCTTCAGCTTGAAGTTTTTTCCAATGTTCGATCAGTCTTCTGATATTTGAACCTGAGCCTGACAGAAACGCGGCCACTCTCATGGGCCTGCCGGCTCGTTCAGGGTCGAACAAGGCTTTGATGGGCATTTCATTCCTCACGGCTCGGCCTGCTCTGTCATCAGTGCCTGCACGGGCTTCAAACCGTAGGCGGTGCCCTGTTCGATTGCAGTGAGCACGCTTCCGCCGCCGGTGAAGTAGTAAGTTTCAGCTGAATCCAACCCTTTCATGTATTGACCCGGGCATAAATTCTTCAACTCCTGCAGGGTGTCCCCGCCACCCAGAAGTTTTTTTGCGCCGGCCGATGCCATGAACAGTTTGTAGAACGAACGGCTTCCTTCGGGAAAAAACGGCATAAGCCCCATAACTGCATTGGCGAAAAGTGTGCTGACCCGGCTGAAGGCCTCCTTTACAGGGGCGGCATCAAAGGCTTCCGGAGAAATGTCGACGATGTATCCGCATCGCTTTTTCGCTGAAAGGTCCTTCAATGAAACTGTGCGATAGCCTCCTTCGGTTCGGCTGTCCAAGGTGTCTGATTCGACCACAGGATCCAGTTCTACGATCTTGTTCATGTTTTTGTCCATCTCGACCAGTTCCCCCGCAGCCTTCTTGTCTTCAGGGCTGACCCCTGAGATTTCCATGTCGTATTTGGCGGACAGGTATGCGTTGTACATCAATCCCCCGAGCACCAGGTAGTCGACCTTTGCGTGAAGTGCTTTCAGCGGGCCTATCTTCGTGTCGTATTTCGCCCCCGCTACAACCGCCGTAAACGGTTTTTCAGGGGAAAGAACCAGGTTCAGGTGCAAAAGTTCCCTTTGAAGAAGGACGCCGGCGAAGGAGGGCAACAATTTGGCGACATCGTATGTAGAAGCATGAGGTTGCCAGGAGCCGAAAGCATCGTTGACAAACAAATCCGCCATTGAGGCCAGTTGTCGAGCTAAATCAGCCCGTTGTTCTCCGGTTGCTTCCTCGCCCCGGAACCACCGGGTGTTCGGGAGATAAATCATGTTCACCCGGCCCTCGACCAGTTTTTCAACAGCAGGCTTCAAATGATCCTGCAAATTTGTTATTCCCTTTTCTCCTTCGACGGGAATAGTCGGCGTATGAATCCGGATCGGCAGCTTGCGTTCAAGATACCGGACGACGGGTTCCACCGATTCCTGTTCCCTGCAATTGATTTTACCGGTTTTTTTGTCGCGCGGCCGGCCTATATGGGTCATCAAAATGGGCTTACCGCCTCCTTCCGCCACCGCGTAGAGAGTTCCGAGAGTTGCGTCGATTCTATAAGGGTCTTTAATCTCTCCGTTTTTAACCACGTTGTGGTCGACGCGTATCAGCACCACCTTGCCTCGCATGTCCGCGTCCTGCATCAATTTAAGCCGGGGATCGAGCCTTGATTCCATGGTGTCTTCTCCTTTCTGCGGATTAAGCAGAGGAAAAAATTGCAACTTGTTCGATATGGATTAGAAATTTATAATATTTTCCAGGGCGGATGATCAAGTGTAAAGTCAGGGCGGCACCGTTGAGACCGGGCCTGGATTTTTGATCCTTTACCGGCTTAATGATAAGTGCTTGGGAGGAGTGCGATGGATGTGCTTGTACTTAGGCCGGGGGCACTGGGGGATACACTGATGCTGGCGCCCGCTGTGCTGCAGATTTCTTCAAACCACCGGGTGCATGTCGCCGGAAGGCAACCGGGGGTTTCCTTTCTTGAAGGGGTGGTCGAGCAAGTTTATGATATCGAACGAGGGGGGTGGCACCGGTTGTTTTCAAACGGATTTCAACACGAACCGCTGCCGGCTGCCTCCGCGGAGCTTGTGGTCGGTTTTTTCTCCAAGGGCGCCGGCCCATTGTCTGAAAACTTGAGCCGGTGTTTTCCCGCCTCCACTGTTTATGTGTTTCCGCCGTTTCCGGAGGTGAGCCGTTCGATTCATGTAGCCGGTTACGTTGTTGAGTGTCTGAAAGCTGCGGGATTGCCACTGGATGCATCTCAAGCGGTTATATCGGCCCGCAGGCAAGCCGTGCTGGCCGGGCCGATTTCAGTTTCGAGAAAGCCATGGCTCGTTTTTCATCCCGGGTCGGGAGACAAACGCAAAAATCATCCCCTGACCCTTTGGATAAAGTTGGCGAAGGAACTTCGCGACAAATGGCCGACGGAGATCGAACGAGTGATCTGGCTGCTCGGCCCCGCCGAGGCTGGACTCCGAAAGGATTTTGCATCTGCTGACCGGGGAGAAGTCGTATCCTGTCCTGATCGCCTGGAATTATCGGATCTTCTCGGGAAATGCTCGCTGTTTGCAGGCCAGGACAGTGGGGTAACCCATCTGGCTGCTATGAAGGGTGCACCCTGTCTTGCGCTCTTCAAAAACTCTGATCCGGTTCAATGGCGGCCGCTTGGGCCTGAAGTAGAGGTTGTGTTTTGCACAGATGAACAGCAGGTAATAAAAAAGGGGGTGGCTGCGGCGTTAAGATTTGCCGGTCAGGCAGGGGATGTTTCTCTTGTCACGGGTTTCTGAATAATCTATCATTGATGGGTTCGTAAAAAGTACAATCCCCGGCTTATCGGCGTCGGGGTCGGAATCGGTATCGGGGTCGAAAAGAGAGTTGATCAGCTTCCGATACCGATGCCGATAGCGACCCCGAGAGACATCGTTATTTTGACTTTTTACGGCTTCATCAACATTATTTGATACAAAATTTGCGGAAGGCAGCTGGATGAACGGCTTCTTCACCAGGACCGGATTTGCGGGCCTCAAAACCGCGCTCGGGTGGTCTTCGTCAGGCGGTAGCAACTTAAGGTTTACGCTGGATCGACCAGCGGGCGCACAAGGAGGACAGCATGGAACGTATTGAGACTGTCATTGCCAGAGAAATTTTGGATTCACGCGGTAATCCGACGATTGAAGTAGAGGTTGGCCTCACCGATGGAAACTGCGGGAGAGCTGCGGTTCCCTCCGGCGCATCCACCGGCAAATTCGAAGCAGTGGAGCTGAGGGATGCGGCCAAGGACCGTTATAACGGTAAAGGCGTCGAAAAGGCCGTTGATAACGTAAACGGTGTGATAGCAACCGAGCTTGAAGGGATGGATCCTACAGAACAACGGTTGATAGACAGGACCTTGATTGAGATCGACGGGACCAAGAACAAGGGCAAACTGGGTGCAAATGCAATACTGGGTGTGTCGATGGCAGTGGCAAGGGCCGCCGCCTCTATGCTCTTCATGCCGCTTTACCGGTATATAGGAGGCACCCAGGCCTGCCGGCTGCCTGTGCCTATGATGAATATTTTGAACGGCGGGCTTCACGCGGCAAACAACGTCGACATGCAGGAATTTATGGTCATGCCGGTCGGAGGTGCCTCTTTCCGGGAGTCCTTGAGGATGGGGGCCGAAGTATTTCACGGGCTGTCCTCTGTTTTAAAAGACAAAGGTTATTCAACCTCGGTTGGAGACGAAGGTGGCTTCGCCCCGGATCTTGAAAATAACGAACAGGCTCTGGAGATGATCCTTTCCGGTATCGAGAAAGCCGGTTACGCCCCGGGCAAAGATGTAATGATCGCCCTTGATCCCGCCTCGTCATCGTTTTTTACGAAAGGTAAGTATGTCTTTTCCAAATCGGATAAATCCACCCGGGGCGGGGATGAGATGATTGAATTTTACGCGGATTGGCTTTCGCGGTTTCCCATCGTTTCGATAGAAGACGGGCTTGCGGAAAACGACTGGAAGTCGTGGAGTGCCATGACCTCCAGGCTCGGCGACCGGCTGCAGATTGTAGGGGATGATCTTTTCGTAACGAACACCGAAAGGATCTCCAGGGGCATAAAGGAAAAGGCTGCAAATGCAGTATTGATAAAACTCAATCAGATCGGAACCTTGAGTGAAACGCTGGATGCCGTCGCCATGGCACAGCGGGCAGGTTGGAATGTAATTATCTCGCATCGTTCCGGGGAGACAGAGGACACTTTCATTGCTGACCTGGCTGTGGCCACTGGCGCCGGGCAGATAAAAACCGGATCTCTATGCAGATCTGAAAGGGTTTGCAAATACAATCAGCTTCTGAGGATTGAAGAGGAACTGGGAGAAAGCGCACAGTATGGATGGTCTCCCTGCGGAGTTGTATAGGATTTCCGGTTCATCGGGTTTTTGCTTTTTGTAAGATGCCGTCGTTCCCAGGGAGTTGTGTTGATGGAGGCTAACGAAACGGGTGAAGTGCCCTTTGTGCTCGTCCAGGATGAGACCGGCCTGGCATCTCTTGCCGAGCGCCTTGCCGGGCAGGGCTGCATTGGCGTGGATGTGGAAGCCGACTCCATGTATCACTACGATGAAAAAGTGTGTTTGCTTCAAATATCCACGGCGGCCCATAACTTTATCGTCGATCCCCTGAAAATATCCGATTTAACCGCTCTTGAGAAAGTTTTCAAAGATCCTGGTATTGAAAAAATATTTCATGGGGCCGATTTTGATGTTCGCTCCCTGAGACGGGATTTCTCATTTCGGATCCAGAGGCTTTTCGACACCCAGATAGCCGGTAAATTTCTGGGCAGAGGAGATCTCAGCCTGGCACGGCTGGTGAAGGATTACTTCGGGGTCGAGCTGGAGAAAAAATACCGCAAGCGTGACTGGTCTGCCAGGCCGCTGCCGGCGGAAATGCTTGTTTACGGCGTGCACGATTCCTTATATTTGCCTGAGCTGGGGAGAATCCTCAAAAAGGAGCTGGAGGACAAGGGGAGACTGGCTTGGGTTTTCGAGGAATGTGAAATACTGAGCCGTGTTGCACCTGCCGATAACAGCGGCTGGCCTTTTTATATGAAGTTTAAGGGTGCCGGACAGTTGGAACCCAGGGGTCTCGCGGTGCTGGAAGCGGTTTTGCGCTTCAGGGATATGGTGGCAGCCCGGCGGGACGTACCGCATTTCAAGGTGATGGGGAACGAAGTGGTTAAGAACCTTGTTAGACTCAAGCCTGAAACCATGGAAAATCTCAAGGCATCTGGAATACTCAGCCAGAAACAGTTTTTCGCATTGGGCGAGGGGCTGGTGCGCGAGATATCATCGGCCCTGGCGCTTGCGGAAAGCGATCTGCCGGTGTATCCGTCGAGGCCGAAATCGCAACACCCACCGGGAAGCTCCGGGCGATACCTTAAATTGAAAAGATGGCGCGACCGCAGGGCGTCCGATATGGGTCTCGACCCGGCGGTTGTCTGCCCGAACGCTGTTTTGAAGGCGATAGCCTGGCAGCAGCCGTCAGGCCCGGAAACCCTCCAGTCGATTCCCGGCCTCAGGCAGTGGCAGGTGCAGGTTTTCGGAGAAGAAATTTGTGATGTCATTCGTGCCGGTCAGGCGCCTCCCAGGTCTCATAGAAGGAGAAAACGCCGATGACCTCTAAAAGGAGAAGCCTTGCCGACGACTCATATTAAGATACCGGAAGGCCGCCGGGTGTTTTCTGCAGTGGTAGACAGCCCGGTCGGTCCTCTCAGGATGTTTGCAGTAAATGAAGGTTTGGCAGGTATCCT
>CAYXDR010000136.1:0-7961 GCA_964463515.1 uncultured Desulfobacteraceae bacterium
AAACGACTATCCCACCTGCGACGGCACTGGGGTGAGGGATTACATTCATGTGGCGGATCTGGCATCTGGGCATCTGCGTGCGCTGGACAGGCTGGAGAATGCCAGCGGCGCCGCCGCCTACAACCTGGGGACAGGGACGGGATACAGCGTTCTCGAAGTTGTAGGCGTATTTGAGCAAGCCTCCGGGAAAAATATCCCCTGCAGAATTCTTGCCCGGAGGGCGGGGGACGTGGCGGCCAGCTACGCCGATCCATCGTTGGCTGAAAGAGACCTGGGCTGGAAGGCCTTGAGGGGGTTGGACGTTATGTGCAAGGACGCCTGGCGCTGGCAGTCGGCCAACCCTGACGGTTACCAACAATAATTCAGGAGGAAGACATGCTTCAAGACCGTGTTGTCTACATGGACGGTAGTTTCGTTCGATGGGAGGAGGCCAATGTACACATTATGAGCCACAGTTTCGCGAGGGGCTCCGGGATATTCGAGGTGCTCGGCGTGCATAAGACTCCGGGAGGACCGGCGGTTTTCAGGCTCGACGAGTATGTTTCCCGATTTTTCAGAAGCGCCGAACTGCTGGAGATGAAACTGGCGGTTTCCCCTGTTCAGCTGCAGGAGGCAGTTCTCGAAACGGTTCGCAGGAACAGGCTAGAAGCGGGAGTGATAAAAATGATGGGATTTTATCCGCAGCTCGCCTTTGACCTGATGCCGCCTTCCGAACCCCTGTCCGTGGCGGTTTTCGCCGTCAACCCGGCCGAAGATATGGGCAGCAGGCCGGCTGCATTCGAAGACGGCGTCTCGGCCTGCATCTCCTCGTGGCGCAAACTTGATCCTGGAACCGTACCGCCGGAGGCTAAGGTCGCAGCGAATTACCTGAACGGGATGATGTCCCGCCTCGATGCCAGGAAAAGGGGTTTCCAGATGGCCGTGATGCTCGATAACGAAGGCTTCATAGCCGAAGGAGGCACCGAGTCCATTTTTATTGTAAAAGACGGCAAACTCTTCACTCCGGCCCTTGGAAAGATCCTTAAAAGCATTTCCCGTAAAACCGTCCCCGTGGCGGCTGCATCCGAGGGAATAGAGACCGTTGAGACAAGGCTTTCGCCTGACGCATTCAATGATGCGGACGAGGTTTTTTTCTCTTGCACCGTGATGAAGGTGATTCCGGTCAGCTCCATGGACGACAGGACGTTCGATCCGGTTCCCGGCCCTATGTGTCGCCGGCTGCACGATTTAATGGAAGGTATCACATCGGGGAGAAACGAGCGTTTCAAGGACTGGCTTTTCACGGTTTAACGGCTTCGCCTGTGTCAATCGCTTCCCGGCATCCGTCAATGTAATGTCGTTTTAAGGCACTGCCTTTTACGGCGCCTATGCTCATTGGGTATTGGAACGGCGACTTTCTTGGCCCGAACGGAGCGGCATTTTATTTGCATGTTTCGTTGAAAGTACGCCTTGTGCCAATTGGTGCACGGGGCGGCAAGGCTGAACAGGGGAGGGGCGAATAGATGAGCAATGTTATAGACATCCAGGAAAGATTCACAGTGGCAGGGGCATCTTCTGTGATGAGAGAGGGGCGCAGCCCTGCCGCAAAAGCCGGGAAGACCGGCATCGTCCTGGACCTGGCGGTGAAGAGGGCTTCTGCGGACAGCTTGAGCCGCGACGTGAAAACCTGTGAAGAGGCTGTTTCCCTTCTCGAAGTCACCATCGATGCTGCCGAACGTATCAGCGGGCTGGTGGGAAATATGCTGGAATCAGCCTCTAGCGGGCGGATGGGTCCCGAAAAGCTGGCCTGCTTGAGGGATTTGAGGTCCAGGTGCGGATCGGCAGCTGCCGAGGGCGGCTATCAGGGGTTGAACCTGATAAGCCCGGTTCATGCCCGTGACCTGGAACCGGGGATGAATCCAGCGGTCAGCGGGGACGTAATTCTCAATTTCATGAACCCGCTACCGGATGGAAGCCGGGTATACAAGATTCAGGCACGGAATTTGACTCCGGAAGGTATGGGCCTTCCGGCTTTCGAGACAGAGGATTCCGATTGCTACTGGGCCGTGCTGCAGGCCAGCGACGCCGCCGCCCAGTGCCTTGATTACTTCCGGGGAGAGTCGGAGAGACTTAAATCCATGAGCCTTGAGTTTACCGAACGCTGGGAAAAATCCCTTGGACGGGGCCACCGCGTCAAACGGATGGATACGGCCGCAGCTTCCGCGGGATTCATGGGCTTCAAGCTGATGGATGCGGGGATGGCGGCGGGGCAAGTTCACAACGAGGAAAGGCTTCGGAACCGGTTGACGGCGGATTGGAAAACAGCGGATATATGACCGACAAAAAATGTTTTGCCTGTATTCACGGACACTTCTACCAGCCTCCAAGGGAGAATCCATGGCTTGACGCAGTGCCCTGTGAGCCCTCCGCCAGGCCGTACCGCGACTGGAACCGGAGAATAACCAGGGAGTGCTACGGCCCCAACGCGGCGGCACGGATTCCGGGCCGCGAAGGGGGGATACTTTCCCTGGTGAACAACTATGAGCACATGTCGTTTAATTTCGGTCCGACGCTGCTCACGTGGCTGTCGAGAAACGACCCCTGGACTTACCGGCGTATACTGGAGGCTGACCGGAATTCCGCATCCCGTCATGGCGGCCACGGCAATGCCGTCGCCCAGGTATATAATCACATTATTCTGCCCCTGGCCTTGACGCGCGACAAGCGAACCCAGGTAGTGTGGGGAATACGGGATTTCAAATACCGTTTCGGCCGCATGCCGGAGGGAATGTGGCTTGCCGAGACCGCGGTGGACAACGAGACATTGAGCCTGATGGCAGGTGAAGGGATCCGGTTCACGATTCTGAGCCCCGAGCAGGCAGAGGCGGTGAGGCCCCTCGGTTCCAAAACCCCCGGCTCCTGGAAAAGGACGAATCCGGAAATACTCGACACTACCCGGCCCTACCGGGTTTTCCCCTCCGCCCGCAGGGATCTTTTTATCGATGTGTTCTTCTATAACGGCCCTGTTTCCCGCGCGGTGGCCTACGAAGGTTTGCTCGGCTCCGGTGAACAGTTTTTGGCGAGGATCGAAGAGGCATCCGGCCATGGGCGCCCCGGACCGGGGATCATCACGATCGCCACCGACGGCGAATCCTACGGGCATCATTTCAAGTTCGGAGACATGGCCCTGGCCTGGTTGCTCAACAACCTCGACGGGTCCCACGGCTTGTCTGCCATCAATTTCGGCGCTTTCCTTGAACGTTTTCCCCCTGTACGGGAAGTTAAGGTCCGTGAAGCAAGCGCGTGGAGCTGCGCGCACGGGGTGGAGCGGTGGCGGGCTGACTGCGGATGCAATGTAACCGGGACACCGGGCTGGGACCAGGCATGGCGCACACCTCTTCGCCAGGGACTTGACCGGCTTGCGGATTCGCTGAGCGGGATTTTTGAAACCAGGGGCAAAAGCCTTTTCCACGATCCCTGGTCAGCCCGGGACGACTATATTGACCTTCTGCTGGATCCCTCTGCGGAAACTCGGAAGGCTTTTTCTGAAAAGCACCTTAGGGTAAGGCCGGACGAAGAGGTTTGGGGAAGGGGTGTACGCCTTCTCGAATCCCAGAGGATGTGTCTTTACATGTTCACGAGCTGCGGCTGGTTTTTCGACGATATATCCGGGCTCGAATCCGTGCAGGTTATGCTCTACGCGGCCAGAGCCATAGACCTGGCCGGGGGAGAGGTGAAGAAGGAACTCGAGACTCGGTTGCTGAAAGATTTGAGCCTCGCCCGGAGCAACGTGGAGGAGGCGGGAACCGGGGCCGATATATACGTCAGGAGTGTAAAGGCCGCCAGGATGAGTCCCGTTCGCCTGGCAGCACACGTGGTATGCGCCGGTGTGCCGGAGCGTCCAAACGGGGGCTGCAGCATTGTTTCCCGCGTAAAGGGCGGGCTTGAAATCGAGAAACACGCAGAGCCGGCAAGCGGCCGGGTCCGGGTGCTGGAGCCCAACATTCCGGGGAGCCACGCTTTCCTGTTCCGTCGTACCTCCTTCGGCTGCGAGCTTGAACCCCTGGATGAAGCCGGAGTGACTGTGCCTGATTTTGAGGAAACGGCTCCGGGCGCTGCCTGCTTTAGTCATCGGGATCTTTTGCCGGGGCTGCTCCATGAGATGGCGGACAGCGCAGCATCGAATTTTCAGAAAGAATTTTCCGCGGTGCTTGAAGCCCGGGAACAGGAGTTCACGGCCCTTGTTTCCCTGATGGATGGCGGAGAGCGTCGCTGTATTTCACTGGGCTGCAGGAGATGGCTGGGCCTCGCGGTTTCCGGTAGAATCGTGAAAGCTTTGTCGGAAGCCGGCTTCGAAGACGGCTCTTTCGCGGAAGACTTGCGGTCGGCGGTTGAAACAGCAGTGAACTGGGAGCTCGCGCTTGATCGTGAATACTTGGCCCAGGAAGCGTTGAAGGCTGTCACCGGGCTCATGAAAAAGCTGACGGACCCGCTTCGCGAGGAAGTGATTCACCGCATCATGGAAATCATGGCGGCAGCCGCCTCCCTGGATCTGCCTCTCGATTTATGGGGTGTTCAGAATATGTATCATGATCTGCGGAATCGCCCCGATTTCAAGGAGCGGCTGTCTGAGTCCTCCCCCCAGGCTTTCGGGGATCTGGGCGAGCGGCTCGGTTTCCGGGAATACTGAAAAAGGGGTCAAGGCTCCGCATCAGGAAGCCGGTGCCTTCTCTTCACTGACTGCGAGTTCGGCCGGGTCGGTTACCAGCGAATCAAAGCGCCAGGAGCTCAGTTCAAAGATCCACCGGGAAAAAATTTCCTGCAACTTGGCCGTTTCAGCAGCGGTTTCTTCATCGATAAAGTCTTCCGGGGTTTTTTCGCCGGAGTCCTGGTCAGTCGTCTGCGTTGTGTCGATGCCTGCCGAGATCCGGACCATCGGCAGGGTTTTACCGTTACTCTTATCCCCTCGGCAAACAGAGATTTTTCTCCCGTCGAAAAGACTGTATTCCAGGCAAGTCCCGAATGTGGTTTCGTCCATCCCGGAGGCGGGCGCCACGTCTTCTATCCTGAAAGAGGCAAGGGCGCCAGAAAGCTTTTTGAGCGCCTGCCTGTCGACTTTTTCGCCGGGAGGGAAAATCAATGGCCTGAAATTTTTTTCACCGTCGCCGCGTTCGAAGCTGTACAGAAAGGTGCCGTCCTTCCTGCAGGCGACAGCCCTTATTTCCGAGGCCTGGATGTCGACTAAATCCTTCTTAATCCAATCCGCCGGGTAAGGTTTGCACAACTCCATGGTTTCATTTACCAAATAGACAGTGGAAGAGCTTTCAAACCTGACATATCTTCCTCCGGAAGGGCCTGCTGCCGCACTATTGCGACGGGAGCCCAGAACAAGGTCTGCAAGCGCTTTTTTGTCCTTGTCCAGCAGCCGTACCCGAATCCCCTTGTTTTCATCGGGGACGCCGTCCTGAGAGGGGTCGTGGAGAGACAACCCGGCCATGGAGGCATCGGAGGCTTCGAAGCTGCGACCGGTCTTGGAATCCCTAAGTGCCCGGACAAAATCGGTTATCATGGAAAAATCCGCGGGATAGCCGGAACGGTCTCCCACGACCCATTTGCCTGACCTTTTTTCCAGACGGACGCTTTCCCCGGCGCCTTCAATAAAGATCAGTTCGATGTCATTGACCGGGAGCTCCCGGATAAGGTAGGCCCCCATGACAGAGTCGGGGACATGACGGGTGTTCATTCGCGTAGTGATGATGCCGGCTACGATCAGTACGGCCAGCAGGCCCGATAGAATAAACAGCGTTCTTGTTTTCATCTTTGCTTCATCCTCATCTGGCGGTACAGCGCAAAGCCGAGCCCGGCCAGCGCGACGAACAGGGGCATGAGGAAAATGTTCACCGCCTCGATAACCAATCCCAGCCTGTCGATGTCTTGGCGCAATTTTTTGCGGACTTCCTTCAGTTCACCGTTTATCCGGCGTTTTTGCTCCTCGAACCTGGCGATTTCCTTTTCCTGCTCAGGGCTCAGTATCAGTTCCTGGCTTTCGTCTTTATATTTCTGGAGTTCTTGTAGTTTTCGGTTGGTCTCTTCCATCTTTTCGACCAATTCCTTCTCCTTGGACAACCATTTCTCCCGTGCACGGCGTTCGAGTTCCATGACGGCGGTGAACGGCCTTTCGTACTTGCCCCTGGAACGTAGGTTTATGAGGTCCCGGCTCCCGGTAAGGACTTCGCAGGCGTTCACGAGAAAGTTGAGGTTGTCGTTGAACATTTCGGAGATATCAAAACCCAAAAGACTTCCCCTCTGCAAATAGAAATGATCGGCCAGCATGTCGGCATCGGCGACAACGATCACGGAGGCGTTTTCGGTGCCCTCCTTTCTGTGCTCCGCTGGCCCTTCGCCTCCCTTTGCCTCGGCTGGAGGCCCTTGCGGAAAAGCGCTTTTGAATTTCCCGCGGACATGAATCGCCAGGTTGAACTTTTCACCGGGAAGGGAGATCTCCCTTTTAATTACCGCTGCGGTGAGCTGAGCCTTTAAAGATTCCACCTCAGCCGAGTTTGAACTGGTTACGATCAGCGGAGTGAAGTCGCAGGTGCTTTCCTCCTTTTTTCTTATGCTTCCGGCAAGAGGCAGCAGCATACTTTCGAGCTTGGATGTGACCGGCTCGGCCTTGTTGAAATTATCGCTTCTTACGGTGATCCACGCCGGGTTGTCTTCGATTGTTTCGTTGGCCCTGATTTTAGTTGGGTTGTCGAGATCCGCCACGATGCTGGTGAGGTCTATTTCTATTCCCCAGGCATCGAGCAGTTTTCCGGGCGAAGATGGAGAAGGTGTCATGGGATTTCGTCCAGGGGTCCGGTCCGACAAGCACACCGGGTCCAAGTAGGCAAGGATATTGCCCCCGTGGAGGAGATACTGGTCGATGGCGTATTGCAGGGCAGGGCTCAAATTTTTCGGGTGGACAAGCACGAGCAGATCAACTTCCGGGTCTATTTCAACAGCGGTACCGGGGATGGGTTTAAGCTCGTAGGTCTTTCCCAATTCCGATACGAAAAACCAGGGCTCGGAGGCACCGGGCCTCTGCATCGGGGCCTGGGCCCCGAATACGGGCAGGCCGGTGATCAATCCCACCACCTTTTTCCGTGATGCTTGAACCCTTGATATCATGAGCGTGAGGTCATATTCGAGCAGTTCCTCCCTGTTGGGGTCCAGCATTTCGATGCGCTGCTCCCTGTCGCCGGAAAGAAAGACAAGCCCGCAGTATATTTTTTCCCCCCCGGGCAGCCGAGCCGGGCTGAGGCCATAGATCTGAGCCCATTCCTCTTCGTCCGAATCCGGCTTCGGGTCATGGTACTGCAGCTCTATCATGCCGCCTGCGGCCCGTTCGTATTCGGTGAGCATGTCTCCGACCCGTTCGGCGTAGAGCTTGAGGTTGGCCGGGAAGTCCCGGGAACTCTTGCTGTAGAAATATTTGACCGTTACCGGCTCTTTGAGATCGGCGAGGATGTTCCTGGTTCCTTCGGAGAGGGAATAGATGCGGTCCTCGGTTGCATCCCATCTCAGATTGGCATAGGAAAACATGGCATTGATCATGACCAGGATGATAAGCAGGACCACGAGCCCGGTTATAGAGACGATCGTTTTCTTGATATCGGCGCCTTTACCGCCCAACATCTTAAACCCCCTTTTCATGTCTCAAGATCTGCGGTTCTGCAGGATGACGCCGCTTGCGAACAGCATGAAAAACATGACCGACAGGTAATAGACAAGGTCCCTGGCATCGATGACTCCACGTTCCATGGACGAAAAATGAGGCATGAAGCTGAAACCGGAGACCAAATCGATGAGCCACATCGGCGCCCAGCCTGAAAGGTACCCTGTAACCGGCTCCCACCCGGAAAGCACCAGGAAAAGGCAGACCACAACGGACAGGATGAAGCTGACCACCTGGTTCCTGGTAAGAGCCGATGTCATGCTGC